>JARIBR010000120.1 GCA_029258695.1 Quadrisphaera sp. | reverse complement strand
CCGACGTCGAGGGCGCGGCGGTGGAAGGCCTTGAGGTCGAAGGCGTCGCCCTCGCGGGCGCGCACCTGCTCGCGCAGGTCCAGCCAGAGCCGCTCCCCGACCTTGTACGACGGTGCCTGCCCGGGCCACCCGAGGTAGCGCAGCGCCTCGAAGCGCATCACGGGCTCGGCCTGGTAGGTGTGGGCTCGCAGGTACGTCCACATCGCGTCGGCGTCCCAGGTGCTCGGGCCGCCAGCCTCGGTGATCTCGGTGGGGGTGCCCAGGCGGCAGTGGGTGCCGATGTCGACGACGACGCGCGCGGCCCGGAACAGCTGCGCCTCGAGCATGCCCATGCGGTCGCCCGGGTCGTCGAGCCACCCGAGGTCGGCCATGAGCCGCTCGGCGTACAGCGCCCACCCCTCACCGTGCCCGGAGACCCAGCACAGCAGGCGGCGCCACCGGTTGAGCAGGTCCGTGCGGGCGAGGGTCTGGGCGACCTGCAGGTGGTGGCCGGGCACCCCCTCGTGGAAGACGGTGGTGCGCTCGCTCCACAGCCCGAAGCTGCTCACGCCCGGCGGCACGGACCACCACATCGCGCCCGGGCGGGTGGAGTCCTCGCTGGGCGGGGTGTAGTAGACCCCGCCCGACGACGACGGCGCGATCCGGCAGACCAGGGTGCGGGCCTGCTCGGGCACGTCGAAGTGGGTCCCCGCCAGCCCCTCCAGGGAGGCGTCGGCCAGCTCCTGCATCCACGTCACGAGCGCGTCGGTGCCGTGGGCGCGACGCGCCGGGTCGGCGTCCAGCACCGCGATCGCCTCGGCCACCGTGGCCCCGGGGCGGATCGCCTCGGCGGTCTGCGCCATCTCCGCCTCGAGGCGGGCGACCTCCTCGAGCCCCCACGCGTAGGTCTCCTCGAGGTCGACGCTGGCGCCCAGCGCGTCGCGGGAGAGCAGCGCATAGGCCTCGGCGCCGATCGCGTCGTCGGTGCGGGCCGCCCCGGAGGCGACGATGTCCTCGCGCAGCCACCGGCCGTGCTCGACGAAGGCCGCCGCCGCGGAGGTCAGCGCGGACGCCAGGCCGTCGGCGAGCTCGGGGGTGACGGCGGCGTCACCGGTGGTGGCGGAGGCGACGAGGTCGGCCAGCTGGCCGACGCCCGGGTCCGCGAGGGCGTCGCACTGCTCCGCGCACGCGGTGCACTGACGGACCGTCGGCACCAGGGCCGGGTCCCCGCCGAGCACCTCGCCGACGCTGGCGCGGGCTCCCGCCAGCGCCTCGCCCACCTGCCCCAGGCGTGAGGTGATCGCCTCCCAGTCACGAGCCGTGGCGGTCGGCATGAGGTCGAAGACGTCACGCACCGCCTGCAGCGGCGAGGCGATGACGTTGATCATGGCGCTGCCACCGCGGTCCAGGCCGGTCTCCGCCAGCTCCACCTGGACGCCGAGGCGCTCGCGCAGCGCGGCGGCCGTCACGGCGTCCACCGCGTCGGTGACCGGGGTCTCGTCCACGGCGGCGAGCGTGCGCCTGGCCAGGTCGGCGCGTGCGGCGAAGCCGGCGGGGGAGAAGTCGGTCATCTCGGCGTCGTGGCCGGTGATCCCTGCTGTCGTGGCCATGAGCGGGTCCAGGGCGCAGGCCGCCTCGACGTAGGCGTTGGCGACGGCGTCCAACGGTGTGGCGGTGCGCGCGCGCTCGTCGGGACGAGCAGGGGCCGAGGGGGGGTGAGCCATGCTCGCGAGCCTAGGGGCGCCGGCGCCCGGCACTACGATCGGTGGGCCGACCCCAGGAGGAGCGTGCAGCGCGCCGCCGTACCGCCGCCGAGCCACGGTGCCTGACGCCGCGACGCTCGGCCTGCTGGCGACCGCGCTGGGGTTCGGGTTCGTCTCCGCCGTCACCCCGTTCCTGCCCGTCGAGGCGTACGTGCTCGCGGTCGCGGCCACGAACGGCCGCGGCCTCGCGGTGGTGGTCTCGGTGCTCGCGGCGGTCGGGCACACCGCGGGCAAGGTGGTGCTGTTCGAGGGCACCCGCAGCGCGGCGCGGTGGCCGTGGCTGACGCGGCTGCGCGCTCGCGCGGGAGTGGCGGGCCGGGGCGAGCCGGACGCGGGTGGCGCGGACGTGGTCAGCCCGGGCTCGGGCAGCACGGGTCCGAGCCGGGCTGGCCCGGGCGGCGCCGCGCTGGCCCCCGCTGCGCCGGCCACGTGGCGCGGGAGGTGGCGGGCCGCCGCGGCGCCGCTGGCGGCGTGGCTGCGCCGCGTCAACGCCGCCTCCCTCGCGGGCCTGTCGGGTCGCTGGGGCCCGCTCGTGGTCTTCTCCGCCGGGCTGCTGGGCCTGCCGCCGCTGCTCGTCGTCGTCTTCTGGGCGGGCGCGTCGTCGATGTCCCTGCGGGCCTTCACGCTCGCGTGCCTGCTGGGGCGCACGCTCCGCTTCGCCGCGCTCGCCGCCGGCGTGTCGTTGGTCACCGGGCTCTGGGTCTTCTGAGCACCGCGCCCCGACAGCCTCGGCCCGGACGGGCAGCAGCCCCCGGCGGGCAGCAGCCCCGGCGCGGGTGTGGCGCCAGGTCCGGAGGACGTGGCGCGAGCGCGCGTCAGTCGGTCGAGGTCCCCGACTTCAGGGCCGCGAGGCGCAGCTCCACCTCGGTCTGCTCGCCGACGTCCTCGAGGTCCTCGAACTGCGCGTCGAGGCTGGACGCCGCCAGCTCCTGGCGGCCGGCGACGCGGGCCTCCTCGCGGCGCACCTTGTCCTCGAAGCGCGCGACGTCGGAGGTGGGGTCCAGCAGGTCGACGCCGCCGATCGCGTCGGTCACCCGGTTCTGGGCCTCGGCCATCCGGGAGCGGGCCACGAGGTCGTCGCGGGTGCGCTTGAGGTCCTCGAGCTTGGTCTGCATGCCGGTGAGCCCGTCCTTGAGCTTGGCGACCACCGCGGTCCGCGAGGTGATCTGCGGCTCGAAGTCCTGCGCCTCCTTCTCGGCGCGGATCTGGCGCTCGAGGGCGATGCGGGCCAGCTTGTCGAACCGGTCGGCCTCGGAGGCGTTGCCGTCGCCGCGCATTTGGTCGGCCCGCTTGGACGCCGCGGCGGCCTTGCCGCCCCACTCCTTCGCCGAGGACCTCGCCTCGGCGTGGTCCTCCTCGAGCATGCGCAGGTCACCGATGGTGACGGCGACGGACTCCTCGGCCT
>JARIBR010000118.1 GCA_029258695.1 Quadrisphaera sp. | reverse complement strand
CCCAGAACTACCTGGCGGTCATCAAGGTGGTCGGCGTCGGTGGCGGCGGGGTCAACGCCGTGAACCGGATGATCGACGTCGGCCTCAAGGGCGTCGAGTTCATCGCGGTCAACACCGACGCGCAGGCGCTGCTGATGTCGGACGCCGACGTCAAGCTCGACGTGGGCCGCGAGCTCACCCGAGGGCTCGGCGCCGGCGCCGACCCCGAGGTGGGCCGCAAGGCAGCCGAGGACCACGGCGACGAGATCGAGGAGGTCCTGCGCGGGGCCGACATGGTCTTCGTCACCGCCGGCGAGGGCGGTGGCACCGGGACCGGTGGCGCGCCCGTCGTCGCCCGCATCGCGCGCAGCCTCGGGGCCCTGACGATCGGCGTGGTCACGCGGCCGTTCACCTTCGAGGGCCGCCGTCGCGCCACCTCCGCGGAGGCCGGCATCGCCGAGCTCCGCGAGCAGGTCGACACCCTCATCATCATCCCCAACGACCGGCTGCTGTCGATCTCCGACCGCGGGATCTCCGTGCTCGACGCCTTCAAGAGCGCCGACCAGGTGCTCCTCCAGGGCGTCCAGGGCATCACCGACCTCATCACCACCCCCGGGCTGATCAACCTGGACTTCGCCGACGTCAAGTCGGTCATGAGCAACGCCGGGTCGGCCCTGATGGGCATCGGCTCCGCCCGCGGGGAGGACCGCGCCGTGCAGGCGGCCGAGCTGGCGATCTCCTCGCCGCTGCTGGAGGCCAGCATCGACGGCGCCCACGGCGTCCTCATCTCGGTGCAGGGCGGCGCCGACCTGGGCCTGTTCGAGATCAACGAGGCCGCCCGCATGGTCCAGGAGGCCGCCCACCCGGAGGCCAACATCATCTTCGGCGCGGTCATCGACGACGCCCTCGGCGACGACGTCCGGGTGACCGTCATCGCTGCTGGTTTCGACGGCAACTCCCCGAACGCCCGGGAGCGCCGGGGCGAGCAGTCCGCGCCCGCGTCAGCCCCCTCGGGCGGCTACGGATCGTCGTCGCCCCAGCAGGCCTCGCAGCCGTCGTCCCAGGGCTCCTCCGGCTCCTCCTCGAGCGGGGGCTTCGGCTCGCCGCCCTCGTTCGCCCCGTCGCAGCCGGCTGCGCCGCCGAGCTACCGCGGGAACCAGGCGCCGAGCGCGCAGCCGGGTCCCGGCCGCCAGGCGGCACCGGAGCGCGCCCCCTCTCCCGTCGCTCTGGACGGTCGCGAGGGGTCCGACGGGCGGGACGGTCGCCAGGACCGCGAGCGCCAGGATCGCGGCGACGAGCGGGCGACCCCCGACGAGACGCCGCAGCCCCGCTACGGGCAGGGGTCCGAGCGCGCTCGCCCCGAGCCGACCGGGTACACGGACTGGCGCTCGCGCGAGGACGAGCTCCCGTCGCCACAGGGCTCACGCGGGGACGGTGGCGGCGCGCGCCGCGAGGACGACTCGTCCGACGAGCGTCCGACCGGTTCCAGCGGCTACGACCCGTACGAGGTGGGCGCGTCGACCCGCTCGCGAGCCAGCCGGCACGCCGATGACGACATCGACGTCCCCGACTGGCTCAAGTAGTCACGACCGAGCGCGAGGGAGCCGCCGTGGTCCCGGAGCCGGCGGACGCCGCCGGAGGGTGGACGTTCACGGGCGCGGCGACGGGGAACCTCGCCGACCACGTGGGGGACCGCCCCGCGGACGTGGCTGCTCGCCGCGCTGCGGTGCTCACCGGGCTCCCCCCCGGCGTCGGCCGGGTGTGCTTCGCCCACCAGGTGCACGGGGCGGGCGTGCACGAGGTCACCGCGGATGACGTGGCGCCGGCGCACGCGAGCGGCGCTGCACGCTCGGTGATCACTCTGGACCATCAGGTGGATGCTCTCGTGACCCGGCTGCCGGGCACGGCTCTCGCGGTGGTCGTGGCCGACTGCGTGCCCGTGCTCCTGCACGACGACGGCGCTGGCGTCGTCGCCGCTGTCCACGCCGGTCGCCGCGGCGCCCAGCAGGGTGTCGTGCGGGCAGCGGTCGCGACCGCCCGGGACCTCGGCGCCGAGGACCTGCGCGCCGAGCTGGGGCCCTCCGTGTGCGGCAGCTGCTACGAGGTCCCCGAGGACCTGCAGCACGAGGTCGGTGCCGCGCACCCGTCGATGTTCGCGACCACCTCGTGGGGCACCGCCTCCCTCGACGTCGCCGCGGGGGTGCTGGCCCAGCTCGACGAGCTGGGCGTGCCTGCTCGGGCGCAGGCGGCGTGCACCCGTGAGGACCCGTCGTGGTTCTCCGTCCGCCGTGACGGGTCGAGGACCGGCAGGGGCGCCGGGGTGGTGTGGACCGGTCCGGCGGGCCGCCCGTGAGCGAGCGCCGGCGCGAGGAGCTCGCCGTCGCGCTCGCCAGGGTGCGCTCGCGCCTCGAGGTGGCGACGGAGCGCTCCGGTCGTCCGAGCGGGTCGGTCGCCCTCGTGGTGGTGACCAAGACCTACCCCGCCTCCGACGTGACGCTGCTCGCCGGGCTCGGCGTGCGCGCCGTCGGGGAGAGCCGTGAGCCCGAGGCCTCGCGCAAGGCCCGCGAGGGTGCGGGGCTCGGGCTCCGGTGGCACCAGGTCGGTCAGGTGCAGAGCCGGGCGGCGCGGGCGGTGGCGACGTGGGCCGACGTGGTGCACAGCGTGGACCGGTCGAAGCTGGTGGGCGCGCTGGAGAAGGGCGCCTCGGCAGCGGGACGGACCCTGGACGTGCTGCTCCAGGTCAGCCTGGACGTCCCCGAGGGGTCCGACGTCCCCGACGCCCCTGCCACGGGCGCCGCCCCGAGGGCGGGCGCCGCCCCGGGCGACGTCGCGTCGCTCGCGGACCAGGTCGCCGCATGCGACCACCTGCGGCTGGCCGGGGTCATGGGGATCGCCCCGCGGGAAGGGGACCCCGGGGCGGCCTTCGCGCTGCTGGCCAGCGTCTCTGCGCGGCTGCGCCGCGAGCACCCGGACGCGGCCCACGTCAGCGCGGGCATGAGCGGCGACCTCGAGGCAGCGGTCGAGGCCGGCGCGACGCTGGTCCGCGTCGGCACCGCAGTCCTGGGATCACGCCCCCCGATGCCCTAGTGTGTGGCTCACGTTACTGATGTGATTGCTGTGACACCGGAGGTTCCGGTGCCGGCTTCGGTGGGGGAGGGGTCAGCGATGGCGGGAGCACTGCGCAAGACGATGGAGTACCTCGGGTTGGCGGACGTCGACGAGTACGACAGCGCGCACCGCGGCAGCGACGACGAGTGGGACGACGTGGACGACGACACCAGCGCTCACGGTCCGCACGCCGACGCGGGTGCCGGCGACCGGCCCGGCGGCGGAGCCGGCTCCGTGCGCTCCGGGTACGGGCAGGTCACCCCTCTGCACGGGCGCTCGCGCACCGTCGTGCACGACGCCTCCGACCACCGGGAGGTCGTCAGCGAGCCGGAGCCGGAGCACGAGCTGCGGCGGATCACCACCATCCACCCGCGCACCTACAACGAGGCCAAGGCGATCGGCGAGTCCTTCCGCTCGGGCGTGCCCGTCATCATGAACCTGACGGACATGTCCGACGCCGACGCCAAGCGCCTCGTCGACTTCTCCGCCGGCCTGGTCTTCGGGCTCCGGGGGGCGATCGAGCGCGTCACCAACAAGGTCTTCCTGCTCTCCCCCGAGCACGTGGCCATCACGGGGGAGACGGTCCCGCCGCGTCCCGCCCACCTGTTCAACCAGTCCTGAGCGCGGCGAGCGGCTCGGCGGGGCCGCCGCGCCTGCGAGGATGAACGTCGTGTCCATCGTCTTCTCGTTCCTCGCCCTGCTCGTGATGCTCTTCCTCATCGCGCTGGTGGCGCGCCTCGTGCTCGACTGGATCCAGGTGCTGGTCCGCGACTGGCGTCCGCGGTCGATCGCGCTCGTCATCGCCGAGGTGGTCTACACGGTGACCGACCCGCCGCTGCGGGCGTTGCGGCGCGTCATCAAGCCGATCCGCCTCGGTGCGGTGCAGCTGGACCTGTCCTTCATCGTCCTCTTCCTCGTGGTCTCGATCCTGCTGAACGTGCTGAACGCGCTCGCCGCTCGCTGAGGACGGGCGCCGCGGGGAGCGCGCAGGGGTCGTCGGCCCGCGCCGGACATCGCCGGGTCCGACCACCGATGCCGTGGTGTGCGCCGTCTCGTCCGGCCTCGTCACCCGTCGTGAACACCGACGGCGCCGCGCCCGGCTGAAGAGGCTCCGGAGAGGTACCGGGCCTGTACGGTGTGTCGCGTTGTGACGAACACGGTGCGGAAGCCCGCCCCAGACTGACGAAGAGGTGACGCACGTGACGTTGACGCCTGAGGATGTGGTCAACAAGCGCTTCCAGCCCACGAAGTT
>JARIBR010000104.1 GCA_029258695.1 Quadrisphaera sp. | reverse complement strand
CGGTCCGTCAGGGTCATGGTGGCTCCCTCGATGCTGGTGCGGGCGTCACGGCGTCGGGCGCCCCACATCCATGGTCGCACCGGGTGCCCGGTCCCGCCCCTGAGCGCCGGAGCCCCGGAGCCGGATGCCCACCACCCGCCTCCCATCCGCGGTGATCATGGGCGTTCACCCCTCACCCGGGCGGTGATCATGGGCGTTCACCCCCTTTCCCCGGAGCCGAAGGGGGTGAACGCCCATGATCACCGCGGGGGCGACAGACTGACGGGGTGGCTGACGTACCGAACCCCGCTGACGCACCACCCGCCGCGTCCCTCGACGGGTGGACGCTGCTGCACTCCGGGAAGGTCCGCGACGTCTACACCGAGGACACCGCCGGCGCAGGGGAGACCTCGGAGGGAGCCCGCCTGCTGCTCGTCGCCAGCGACCGCATCAGCGCCTACGACCACGTCCTGCCCACCCCCGTGCCGGACAAGGGCGCGATCCTCACCGCGCTGAGCCTCTGGTGGTTCGACCAGCTCGTCGGCTGGGACCTGGGCGTCGGCCACCACGTGCTGGACCGACGGGCCGTCGCCGACGGCGGCGCCGTGCCGGACGCGGTGGCGGGGCGCGCCATGGTCTGCCGGCGCCTGGCCATGGTGCCCGTCGAGTGCGTGGCCCGCGGCTACCTCACCGGCTCCGGCCTCGCGGACTACCGGGCCACCGGAGCGATCGCCGGCATCGAGCTGCCCGAGAGCCTGGACGACGGCGACCGCCTCGCCGCGCCGCTGTTCACCCCCGCGACGAAGGCCCCCGCCGGCGCGCACGACGAGAACACCACCTTCGCGGAGGTCGCCACCGACCTCGGCGAGGCCCTCGCGGACCGGCTCAAGGAGGTCACCCTCGGGGTGTACGGGCGGGCGTCGGCGCTCGCGGCCGAGCGGGGACTGGTGCTCGTGGACACCAAGCTCGAGCTCGGGCTCACGGGTGAGCCCCCGGCCGACCAGGGCCAGCCGTGGGACCCGTCGACGCTGACGGTCGGCGACGAGCTGCTCACCCCGGACTCCTCGAGGTTCTGGCCCGCGGAGGACCCGCGACCCGGCGCGGGGTTCGACAAGCAGTTCGTCCGCGACTGGCTCGTCTCCGACGCCTCCGGGTGGAACCGGTTCACCGGTGAGCCGCCCCCGCCGCTGCCGGGCGACGTGGTCGAGGCCACGCGCGCCCGCTACGTGGAGACCTACGAGCGGCTCACCGGACTGACCTGGGGCTGATCCAGGTCCGACCCGGGGCTGGTCCGGGGCTGGTCTGCTCAGCCGATCACGCCGGTCGAGTCGAGGAGGACCGCGACCGCGACGACCACGAGCAGCCCGGCGAAGGCGCCCTGGAGGACGCGCGCCGGGAGCCGCGAGGTGATGGGCCGTCCCAGGGCGGAGGCGAGCACCGCGCCGGCGGTGAAGGGCACCACGATCGACCAGTCCACCGCCAGGGTGCCGGCCCGCGCGACCAGGGCGACCACGGAGTTCAGGGCGATGACGACCAGCGAGGTCCCGACGGCGACCGGCATGGCGAGGCCGAGGGCGATCACGAGCGCCGGCACGATGACGAAGCCGCCCCCGACCCCGAGGAACCCGGTGAGGAACCCGGTGACGGTCCCGCCGACCACCACTGCGGGCACCGCGCGTCGCGGCGCGCCGCCGGGGACGTCCCGCCGGCGCGTGGCCAGGCCCCGGACCATGGCGGCCGCGGAGAGAAGCATGACGGTGGCGAAGACGGTCAGGAGCAGCCGCGGGTCCACGCCACGGTTCGCCCAGGTACCGAGCAGCGACGCGGGGATGCCGGTGGCGACGAAGACCAGCGCGGTCCGCCATCGCACGGCGCCGGCGCGGGCGTGCAGCACGGCGCTGGTGGCGGAGGCGACGCCCACCACGACCAGGCTGGCCGTGGTCGCCGCCTGCGCAGGGACGTCGAGGAGGTAGACCATCGCGGGGACGGTGAGGATCGCTCCGCCGCCGCCGAGGGCACCGAGGACCAGGCCGACGACCGCGCCGAGGCCGGCGGCGGCCACGACCTGGATCACGCCACGGTGCCGGGCGCCCCGCCGTCACGGCGGACCGGCAGCCCGGCGCGGGCCCAGGCGCTCATGCCGCCGTCGAGGTTGTGGACGTCGACCCCCGCAGAGCGCAGCCGCTTGGCGGCCTTGGCCGAGCGCATCCCCGAGCGGCACACCGTCACCACGACGTCGCCCGGCTCCACGCCCGGCGGGAGCTCGCCCTTGCTGATGTCCCTCAGGGGCACGTGGAGCGCTCGGGGCGCGTGGCCGGCGGCCCACTCGTCGTCCTCGCGGACGTCGAGCAGGACGGCGCCCTGCTCGAGGAGCTTGTCGGCGGAGCAGGCGTCGACGGCAGGGACGGCGTGGAACATGTCAGGACCTCCGGGTGTGGTGGGCGTCGAGCTGGAGGTGGTACCCCGAGCTCGGGGTGAAGTCGGCGCTGACGCTGAAGCGGTCGGCGCGCACGAGGCTGCGGCGGTGCTCGACGGGCACCCCGTCGGCGCACCCGAGCCGTTCGACGAGGAAGGCCGGGCTCCCGGGCGCCACCGCGAGGAGGTCGGCGTCGCCGGCGTCCAGGACGACGGCGCGCAGCTCCTCCCTCCCGCCGCGCACCGTGATCCCGCACCGCGCCGCGAGCTCGGCGTACAGGGCGGTGTGGGTGAGGTCGGCGTCCAGCAGCTGGCGCGCCAGGTGGGCGGGCAGCCACGCCTCGTCGAGGGCGAGCGGCTCGTCGTCGGCGAAGCGCAGGCGGGCGAGGTGCACCAGGTCCGTGTCGGCGGGCAGCCCGAGCGCGGCCGCCGCCGCCGCGTCGGCGACGACGTCCAGCGCCCTCACCTCGCTGCGCTGGCTCATGCCGGCGGCGCGGACGGAGTCGACGAGGCTGTAGAGCGCTCCGAGCGGCTGGGTGATGGACGGGGCCACCCGCGAGGGCTTGCCGCGACGGGCGAGCAGGGTGCCGGCCTCGCGCAGCGAGCGCAGCGCCTGGCGCACCGTCTGGCGGCTGACGCCGTACTCCTGGGCGAGGGCGTGCTCGCCGGGGACGCCGTCGGTGAAGGCCCCGGCGTCCAGGCGGCGCCGCACGTCGGCCTCGACCTGGGCCCACGCCGGGGTGCGTGAGCCGCGGTCGGGCAGCCGCGCGGCGGCGCCCCCTGCCCCACCGGCGGGCACTCCCTCACCGGTGGCTGCTCCGGTGGCCTCCGTCACTGCCGCGCGCGGGGCCGGTTGAACGGCAGCGCGGAGAGCGTGCGGCCCATCGCGCACGTGTTGGTCAGCGCGGCCACGGTCAG
Source organism: Quadrisphaera sp. (assembly GCA_029258695.1). The sequence goes on along the minus strand of JARIBR010000104.1, from coordinate 16,972 downwards.
CCCGGTGCCGACGGCGCCGGCGAGGAAGCGCGCCCGCGGCCGCCAGATGCTCGCGAGGATGCTGGAGGCGACGAGGCTGCCGGCGACCAGACGGACCTGTCGCTCGAGACCCCACCCGGCACGCATCGCCGCGGGCAGCCCGGCCGAGGTGTCCTCACCGGTCGGCGCGGACGTGGCGTAGGCCTCGAGCCCGCCGTCGAGCACCGTGACGGGGCTGATGCCGGCAGCCACGAGGGCCCGCGCGGCCTGGTGGGCGCGGCGCCCGGTGCGGCAGACCAGGACCGTCTCGCCGCCCGCGCGCAGCTCGTCCGTGTGGTCGCCGATGCGCTCCAGCGGCAGGTTGCGGGCCCCCGGCACGCTGCCGGCGGCGAACTCCCCCGGCGTGCGGACGTCGATGAGCTGCAGGCCGTCCGCGGCGCCGGGCACGAGGCCCGTGCTGGTGCGGGCGCGCAGGGTGTCGCTGGTCATGGTGGGGACGGTCATGGGGTCCTCCCGGGATGGTCGGTACGGGTGCGCGGGGTCACGGGTGCGGGCTGCGGGGCGACGGGTGCGTGGTGCCGGGTGCGGCCGGGACGGTCAGCGCGCGTCGGCGCCGGCGGTGAGGCCGAGCTCCACGGCTTCGGAGAAGTCGTCGTCGACGAGCACCACGTCCCGGCCCGCGCGGGCCAGCAGGCTCGCGGCGATCGAGGACCGGAACCCGCTGGCGCAGTGCACCCACAGCGTGACGTCCGGCACCTCGTCGAGGCGCTGGAGCAGCGAGTGCAGCGGGACGTGCACGGCGTCGGGGACGGCGTCGACGGCGTGCTCGTCGTCGCGGCGGACGTCCAGCACGGTCCACGGCCGCCCGTCGTCGTGACCGTGGCCCCGCCCCGCGGCGTTCTGCGCGTCGGCGTCGCGGCGCGTCGCGAGGTCGGCGAAGCTCGCGACGGGGTAGGAGCGGGTGCCCCGCTCGCCGGCGAGGGTCTCGACGCCGGCGGTCGAGGCGCCGGCGGGGCGCTCGATGCCGATGCGCACCAGCTGGCGCTGGGCGTCGGCGACCTCCTCGGGTGTGTCCGCGATCAGCGTCAGCGGGGTGCCCCACGGGATCAGCCAGCCGAGGTACGTGGCGAACTGGGTGCCGAGGGCGATGGAGATCGAGCCTCCCAGGTGGGCGGCGGCGAAGGTGCGTCGCTCCCGCAGGTCCACCACCCACTCCCCGGCCTTCACGCGCTGGCGCACCTGCTCGGGGTCCACCTCGTCGACGGGGGAGAGGTCCGGGGCGCCCGGGCCGCTGCGGTTGCGGGCGCCCATGTGCGCGTAGTAGGCGGGGTACGCGCTCAGGCCCGCGACGAGCTGGTCCACGAACGCGTCCTCGTCCTCGACGAGCAGGGCGTCGTTGCGGCCCTTCTCGACGCCGATGGTGCTGGAGTCCCCGCCGGTGGCCGGGCCCGAGGAGCAGAACGAGCCGAACCCGTGGGTGGGGTAGACCGGCGTCTCGTCGGGCAGCTCGCCGGCGAGGCGGCGCACGGAGCGGAACTGGTCGCGGGTCAGGCCCTCGGTGTCGTCGGCGCCCAGCAGGTCGGTGCGCCCGACGCTGCCGTAGAGCAGCGACCCGCCGGAGAACAGCGCCGGGGGCTGCGCCTCACCGGGGCCGCCGCTGACCACGTAGGCGACGTGCCCGTGGGTGTGCCCGGGCGTCGCGCGCACCAGCACCGTCATCGAGCCGGCCTCCAGCTCGTCGCCGTCACCCACGCGCACGTCCCCGACGGTGACGTCCTCGCCGGCGGGAACCACGTAGCGGGCCCCGGTCTCCCGGGCCGGGGCGTAGCCGCCACTGACGTAGTCGTTGTGGCGGTGGGTCTCGACCACGAGCGAGACGGCGACCCCGGCGCGCTCGAGCACGTCGTGCACGCGGTCGACGTCGCGCTGGGGATCGACGACGACGGCGACCTCGCCGTCGTGGACCACGTAGCTGCGGTCCCCCAGCTCGTCGGTGCTGATGACGTCCACGGTGATCATGAGTGGCCTCCCGACCTCGATGACTCTCGTAATGACCGTACATTACGGGTCCGGAGGTCACCGGGTGTGGAGCGCCCGCGGTCGTCGGGGCTGGTGGCGGCGTGCCGGCACCGAGGAGGTGGCCCCGAGGTGTCAGCCGTCGCGCCGCACCACAGCCACCGGGCAGCTCGCCCGGTGGAGCACCGCCTGGCTCACGGAGCCGAGCAGCGACGCGCGCACGAAGCCTCGTCCGCGGGCGCCGACGACGACGAGGCTCGCCCGGGCGCCCTCGGTGACCAGGACGTCGTCCGCCGGCCCCCTGACCGCCCGTACCTCGAGGTCCGGTGAGAGGCGGGCGCCACCGACCGCCGCGGCGACGCTCGCCCCGACGGCCTCGAGGGCGAGCGTGGCGCTGCGCTCGTCGTCGAGGCTGCCGTGGCCCGTCCCCGACAGCGTCCGCGGAGCCCACGCTGCGACCGCGATCAGCCGCGCACCCGAGCGCTCCGCCGTCGCTGCGGCGAGCGGGATCGCGGACGCCGCCGCCCGGGACCCGTCGACGCCGACCACCACCGGTCCGCACGAGCCGGGCGATGCCTCGGGGTCCCGGTGCACCACCACCGGACAGGCCGCCTGCGCGCTCACGCCGGACGCCACGGAGCCCAGGAGCGCTGCGCCCACGGACCCGCGGCCGTGGCTGCCGACCACCAGGAGGTCGGCCTCCGCGCTCGCGCGCAGCAGGGAGTCCGTCGGGCTGCCGACCCTCACGGCGCGGTGCACGTGCTCGGGCCTCGGCGCCCCGTCGGTGGTGCGGGCCAACCGGGCACCGTCCTCCGCGAGCGGGGACCCGACCCCTCGGACGTAGCGGATGAGCAGCTCGGGGCTCCGGGAGATCCCCGCGTGGACGTCGACGACGTGGAGCACCATCAACCGCGACCGCCGTCGCCCGGCCTCCCGGGCCGCCCACTCGAGCGCTCGGCGAGACGTCACCGAGCCGTCGTAGCCCACGACCACCCCGCCGCCCCGGTGGCTCGTGACGCGGGGCTCGCGAGACGGTGCGTCCCCGGGGTGGGCTGCCGTCAGCACGGTCGGGTCAGCACGGTCGGCTCAGCACGGTCGGCTCAGCAGCACCGCCGGCCTCAGGACCGCGGCTCGCGGGCGACCACCACCGGGCACGCTGCCCGGTGGATCACCTCGTGGCTGACCGACCCCAGGAACAACCCCGACACCGCGCCGCGCCCGCGCGCACCCACGACCACGAGCCCGGCGTCGGAGGAGGCCTCGGTGAGCGCGTCCGCCGGGTGGTCCACCACCACCGTGGCGCGCACCTCCAGGCCGGGCCGGCCCCTCAGGGCTGCGGCGCGGGCCGCGTCGATCGCGCTCCCCGCGTGTGAGCGCTCGCGGGCGATCATGTCCTCCGGGAAGGACTGGCTGAGGTCGCCGGCCAACGGCTCGCCGGGCTGGACGGCGGCGAGGATCATCAGCGGCGCGCCGCTGCGGTGGGCCGTGGCGGCAGCCAGCTCCAGCGCCGGCGCCGACGCGTCATCGTCGGCCCCGTCATCGTCGGCCCCGTCCTCGTCGTTCCCCTCCTCCCGGCCGGCGCCGACGTCCAGGCCGACCACGACGGGGTGCTGCGGGCTCGGGCTGCGGTGCGCGTCCCCGCGGACGACGACCACCGGGCACGCCGCGCGGGCGCTGACCGAGAACGCCACCGACCCCATCAGGGCGCTGGCGACAGGCCCCCTGCCGCGGTGGCCCACCACCACGAGCTGCGCCCGCTCGGAGATCTCCAGCAGCGCGGCGCCCGCTCGGGCCAGGTGGACCTCGACGGCCACGTCGAGGTCCTCGGGCAACGACCCCTGCCCGCGCGCCCGGTCCACGCGGGCACCCGCGAGCCGGCGGGCGGCCTCCAGGGCCCGGGACGACGCCATGGGCCCGCTGACCGTCACGCCGCTCGGGGCCCTGCCCAGGCCCACCGCGGTCACCACGAGCAGCGGTGCCTCGCGCCGGCGGGCCTCGCGCCCGGCCCACGCCAGAGCCTCGTCCGCCACCGGCGACCCGTCGAGGCCGACCGCCACCGGCCGGGAGCGCTCCACCGGAGCGGGACCCTCGCCGGGACGCTGCATCGTGCTCGTCATCTGACTCACCCCTCTGTGCCGGTCCCCGTCGGGCCGGTCACCTCCATGGTCCCGGCCGCACCGGACGGCGGCGACCCGGCCACCGCCGCCGCGTGGTCGTCGGGACCTTCGACCCAGGACCCGGGGACCTCGGGCGCTGTCGCCGCGGCGGCGCCCGAGCGAGGCTGGCGTCGGAGGTGGTCGTGATGACGACGCAGGAGACGGCGACGAGCCGCCCGGAGAACGGTGGCGCGGGCGGCGGTCGGGGGATCGTCGTGGGCTACGACGGCTCGCCCAGCTCGCTCGAGGCGCTGACGTGGGCCGCGGTGGAGGCCCGGCAGCGGGAGACCTCCCTGACCGTCCTGTGCGCCGCGGACGTCTACACCACCTCCCAGGGGATGCCCTTCGTGATCGACGAGGTCCTCGAGCAGCAGCGCCGCCTCGCCGACGAGGGCGTGGAGACCGTCCGCCAGCTCGCCGGCGGCGCGGGCCCCGGCGCGTCGGACGTCCGGGCCAGCGTGGAGATCGTCGACCCGACGGCAGCCCTGGTGGACGCCTCGAAGCAGGCCGAGCTCGTCGTCGTCGGCAACCGCGGCCGGGGCCGGGTCGCCGGTGCGCTGCTCGGCTCCGTCGCCTTCGCCGTCTGCGCCGCGGCTGCCTGCCCGGTGGTGGTGGTGCGTGCGGAGACCTTCGGGCGCTGCGGTCCCGAGGCGCCCGTGGTGGTCGGCGTGGACGCCTCCTCCGGCGCCCTCGACGCCGCGGTCTTCGCCGCCGGTGCCGCCGCCCGTGCGGGGTCCGCGCTGGTGGTCCTCGCGGCCTGGACCGCTCCCGCCGTGCTGGCCGAGGGATGGGTGGCCTCCTCCGACACCGCGGTCTTCGACCGGTCCGCCGCCGAGGCTCTCGCGTCAGCGGAGGCCGCCGCGGCAGCGGCCCACGAGGCCCACCCCGACCTGGACGTGCGGACGCGCGTCGTCGAGGACCGCGCGGTCGAGGCGATCACCGGCGCGTCGGCGGACGCCGGTCTCCTGGTCGTCGGCGCCCGGGGCCGGGGCAGCGTGCGCTCGCTGTTCCTCGGCTCGGTCAGCCACGCCGCCGTCCACCGCGCGCACTGCCCCGTGGCCGTCGTGAGGCACCTCGACGAGCCGTGACACCCTCCGGTCCGGGATGCCCGCCCCTGCGCGGGCATGCCCGCCGCCGGCCCGGCGTTGCCCGACCGTGACCGCGATGGGACCGACCACGCCGGGGCCCGCAGCCAGGCGCCGGGGACTGGGCCCCGGAGCGGGTTCCTGGGCCGTGACGGCCGCGTTCGTCGTGGCGCTGGCCTTCGCGACGGTGCCGACACCGCTCTACCGGCTCTACCAGGACGCCGACCCGTTCCCCACCTGGATGCTCACCGTCATCTTCTCGGCCTACGCGGTGGGCGTCCTCGGCGCCCTCTACCTGGGCGGGCACGTCAGCGACTGGCGAGGACGCCGCCGCATCGCCCTGGGAGCCATCGCCGCCGAGATCCTCGCGGCGGTCATCTTCCTGCTCGCCACCGGCGTCGCCGAGCTCATCGTGGCCCGCGTGGTCACCGGGGTCGGCGTCGGGCTCCTGACCCCCACCGTCACCGCGTGGCTGGCCGAGCTGCGCGCGAGCGCGAAGCCCGGCGAGACGCCCGTCGTCGCGTCGACGGCGGCGACCGCGGGCACGTCGTTGGGGTTCGGGCTGGGGTCCCTGGTCTCCGGGCTCGTCGCCGCGCGCGCCGGCGCGCCGCTGGTGGCGCCCTACGGGGTCTTCCTCGTCGCCCTCGTGGTCGTCGCCGTCGTCCTGGCGCTCGTGCCGGAGACGGGTCGGCGCAGCCGGCAGCGCTGGGCGCCGCAGGTGCTGGCGCTGCCCGCCGCCCCGGGGCTGTTCGCCGCGGCGTGCGCCGGCGCGATCGCCGCCTTCACGATGTTCGGGACCGTGACGGCCCTCGTGCCGACGATCCTCGCGAGCGTGATGGACGTCGGCGGTCTCGTCGCGACCGGAGCGACGCCCTTCGCGCTGTTCGGCGTGGCCGCGCTGACGCAGGTGCTCACCGCGCAGGTGGCGCGCCGCACCCAGCTGCGGTGGGTGATGGTGGCCTCGGCCGCGGGCCTGGCGGTGCTCGCGGCCAGCGTGCTGCTCACCTCGGTGCCGCTGCTCGTGGTGGCGCTCGCGATGACGGGTGCCGGCACGGGGATGCTGTTCCGGGCCTCGGTGGTCACCGTCTCCACGATCGCCGCGCCCGGCCAGCGCGGCGCGGTCCTCGCGCTGTTCTTCCTCATCGCCTACCTCGGGCTGGCGCTCCCGGTGGTGCTGATCGGCGTCGCGCTGAGCCTCGCCCCCACGGTGGCCGTGATCGTCACCCTCTCGGGCGTCGTCCTGGTGGCCGTGGTCGTCGCCAGCGCGGTGATGCTGCGGGTGCGGTGACGGGCGTCGCCGTGGCGCGCTCGCCCCCCCCGGCGGTGCTGCACCACCGGCGTCAGTCGTCCGCGGCCGCCGTCGCGTCGTCCCGGTCGGCGCCCGCGGGGGCCTCGCGGACGAGCCGCGCCCCGCCGCCGTCCGGCACCAGGCGCTCGAGGGACCCGTCCTCGGCGACCTCGGGGGAGCGGCCGTCGAGCAGGTCCCGGGCATAGCGGTAGGCCACCGCGACGAGGGCCGCGAGCGGGACGGCCAGGAAGGCGCCGACGACGCCGACGAGGCCGGAGCCGGCGGTGACGGCGAGGACGACGACGGCCGGGTGCAGCCCCAGCCCCTGTCCCTGGACGACCGGCTGCAGCACGTTGGTCTCGACCTGCTGCACGACGAGCACCACCACCAGGGCGAGCAGCGCCGTCGTCGGCCCGTTGCTGACCAGGGCGATGAGCACCGCGACGGCGCCGGCGGCGATGGCCCCGACGATGGGCACGAAGGCGGCGAAGAACGTCAGGACCGCGATGGGCAGGACCAGCGGCACGCCGAGGAGCCACAGGCCCAGGCCGATGAAGACGGCGTCGACCGCGCCGATCAGCATCTGCGAGCGCACGAACCCCGAGAGCGTCGCCCAGCCCTGCTGCGACAGCGTCGCGACGTGCGGGGTCGCGCCGTGCCCGGTCTGGGCGGCCAGCCACGGCAGCCAGCGGGGTCCGTCCTTGAGGAAGAAGAACGCGAGCACCACGGCCAGGACGGCGGTGACCACGCCCGACCCGAGCGTGGAGAGCCAGCCGAGCGCTCCCGTCGCCAGCCGCTCGACGTTGGACTGCAGGACCCCGACCGCCTCGTCGACCACCGAGCCGAGCTGTTCCTCGCGGAGCTGGAGGGGCGGCCCCAGGAGCCACCGCTGCACCTGCTCCAGGCCGCCCGACACCAGGCCGGCGATCCGGGCGCCCTGGTCGACCAGGGGCGGGACGACGAGGACACCGATCCCCGCCAGCAGCGCGAGGAGCGCCACCAGCACGGTGAGCGCCGCGAGCGCCGGCGGCCACCGGTGCGCGCGCAGGAAGCGCGCACCGGGCCACAGCACCGTGGTGAGCAGCAGGCCGAGGACGACGGGGAGGAGCGCCACGCTCCACAGGACGCCGGCGACGTATCCGAGGACCACCACGGCGGCGACGACGAGCAGGAGCCACCCCGAGGTGATGCCCGCCCCCCGGATCGCCCGCTGCAGGCGCCGTGCCCGGTCCGGGGACGGGTCCGGCGCGCGGGTCGTCGTGCCGGCCTCGCTGCTGTGCCGGGCACCCGCGTCGGCGGTCGCCCGGGGCGCCCGCTCGCTCACTCCGCCGCGCTGCCCGAACGGCTCGAGGTGGTGTCCTCCGCGCCGCCGGTGTCGGCTCCCACCCACACGGTCTTGGCGTTCATGAACGCATACATGCCCGTCTCGGTGAGCTCACGCCCGTAGCCGCTGCGCTTGATGCCGCCGAACGGCAGCTCGGGGAAGGACGTGGTGTTGCCGTTGACGAACGCCATGCCGGACTGGACGTCGGCGAGGAACTGCTCCTGCTCGCCGGGGTCGTCGCTGAACAGGTTCGAGCCGAGGCCGTAGGGGTGGGCGCCCGCCAGCTCGAGCGCCTCGCCGAGGTCGGAGACCACGGTCAGCGTCGCCACCGGCCCGAAGACCTCCTCGGCGTACAGGTTCATCTCCGGGGTGATGTCGGTGAGCACCGTCGGCGGGTAGTACCAGCCGCGGCCTTGCGGCGCCTGACCGCCGAGCAGCACGCGAGCGCCCTTGTCGACGGCGTCCTTCACGTACCCCTCGACGTCCTCGCGCCCCTGCTCGGTGGCGAGCGGCCCGAGGTCGGTGCTCTCCTCGCGGGGGTCGCCGACCTTCTGGGACCCCATCGTCTCGACGAAGAGGCGCGTGAACTCCTCCGCGACGTCCGCGTGGACGAAGAACCGCTTGGCGTTGATGCACGACTGCCCGTTGTTGAGGCACCGCGCCGTGGTGCCCACCTTCGCCGCGCGGGCGAGGTCCGCCGAGGGCATGACGATGAACGGGTCCGAGCCGCCCAGCTCCATCACCGAGGGCTTGAGCACGTCCCCGGCGGTGTTCGCCACCGCGCGCCCGGCCGGCTCGGAGCCGGTCAGCGTCACCGCGACCACGCGGGGGTCGCGCAGCACCGCGTCCACCTGGCCCGAGCTGATGAGCAGGGTGGTGAAGGCGCCGCGGGGGAAGCCGGCGCGCTCGAGGACGTCCTGGAGGTACAGCGCGGTGCGCGGGGTGTTCGAGGCGTGCTTGAGCAGGCCGACGTTGCCCGCCATGAGCGCCGGGGCGGCGAAGCGGATCACCTGCCAGAGCGGGAAGTTCCACGGCATCACGGCGAGGACGGCGCCCATGGGCTGGTGGCGGATCTCGGCGCGGACGGCGCCCACGGCGCGTGCGGGCATGGCCACGGGCTCCAGCGCGGCGGGCCCGTGCTCGGCGTACCACCGCAGCCCGGCGGCGCACTTGGTCACCTCCGCGCGGGCCGAGGCGAGCGTCTTGCCCATCTCGGTGACCATGGTGGAGGCGGCGTCCTCGTTCTCGGCGTCGAGGAGGTCGGCGGCGGCGGAGAGCCACGCGGCGCGCTGCGCGGGGTCGGTGCGCCGGTAGGTGGTGAACGTGCTCGCGGCCTGGGCCAGCGCCGCCTCGATCTGCTCGTCGGTGAGGGGGTCGAAGGTCTCCAGGACCTCACCGGTGGTGGGGTCGGTCACGGCGATGGGCATCGGTTCCTCCAGCGGGTCGTCGGTGAGCTGCTCCGCCCCAGTGTGTCCGACACCGCCGACGCGGCGCGCTGGGCGACCCCCGACCGGCTGTGCGACCGTGGAGGGGTGACCGAGACCCACGTCGACGAGCGTCATCGCCCCCTCGAGGGCACCACTGCTGCCTCCGACGTGGGGGAGGTCGACGTCGTCGTCATCGGCGGCGGGCCCACCGGGGAGAACGTCGCCTCGCGCGCCGTCGCGGGCGGGCTGAGCGCCGTCATGGTCGAGGCGGACCTCCTGGGCGGTGAGTGCTCGTACTGGGCGTGCATGCCCTCGAAGGCGATGCTGCGCCCCGGGCAGGCGCGGGCCGCGGCGGCGGCGGTGCCCGGCGCCCGCGAGGCGGTGACCGGCGGCCTGGACGTGCGCGCGGCGCTGGAGTTGCGCACCTCCCTCACCTCCGGCTGGGACGACGCCGGCCAGGTGGAGTGGGCCGCGGGGGCCGGCATCACCTTCGTGCGCGGCACCGCCCGCCTGACCGGCGAGCGCACCGTCGAGGTCACCGGCGCCGACGGCACGACGGCCACCCTCGCCGTCCGCCAGGCCGTCGTGGTGGCGACCGGGTCCACGCCGAAGGAGCCGCCGCTGGACGGCCTCGCCGACACGCCGCACTGGACCAACCGCGAGGCCACCTCCGCGAAGGAGGTGCCGGGCCGCCTCGTCGTCGTCGGCGGCGGCGTGGTCGGCAGCGAGATGGCCACCGCGTACGCGTCGCTGGGCGCGCAGGTCACCCTCCTGGCGCCCTCGGGGCTGCTCACGGCGATGGAGCCGACGGCCGGCGAGATGGTCGCGGCGTCGCTGCGGGAGATGGGCGTCGACGTCCGCACCGGCGCCCGGGCGGCAAGGGTCGCCCGTGAGGGCACCGACGGCCCCGTCACGGTGACCCTCGATGACGGGTCCTCCGTGGTCGGTGACGAGCTGCTCGTCGCGACGGGCCGGCGCGCCGCCACCGACGACCTCGGCCTCGAGAGCGTCGGCCTGGAGAGCGGGCAGGCGCTGGGCGTCGACACCACCGGGGTGGTCCTCGGTCTCGACCAGGGGGAGCGGCCGTGGCTCTACGCCGCCGGTGACGTCACCGGCGAGGCCCAGCTCACCCACATGGGCAAGTACGCCGCGCGCGCCGCGGGCGACGTCATCGCCGCGCGCGCCGCGGGCCGCACCGTCGACGACGCGGCGTGGGGCACGCACGCCACCACCGCGCACCAGCGGGCGGTCACCCAGGTCGTCTTCACCACCCCGGAGGTCGCCAGCGTCGGGCTCACCGCCGCGCGGGCGCGCGACGCCGGGCTGCGCACCCGGGTGGTCGACCTCGATCTCGGCGAGGTGGCCGGCGCGGAGGTCCACGCGGAGGGCTACACCGGCTGGGCCCGGATGGTCGTCGACGAGGACCGCCGCGTGGTGGTCGGGGTGACCTTCGTGGGTCAGGACGTCGCCGAGCTGCTGCACTCGGCCACGATCGCCGTGGTCGGCGAGGTGCCGCTGGAGCGGTTGTGGCACGCGGTGCCGGCCTACCCGACGATCAGCGAGGCGTGGCTGCGCCTGCTGGAGACGTACGGCCTCTGAGGCACGGGAAGCACGGGAGGCACGGGAGGCACGCGCTCCGCGCTCCCGGCTCCCGGGGGCCGACGCTCGGGCCCCAGCGCCCCAGCGCCCCAGCGCCCCAGCGCCCCAGCGCCTCAGCCCAGGTCCACGGGGCCGTGGCCGCCGGTGTCCACGAGCGCGGTGCCCTCGGGCGCCAGGTTCGTGAGGTTCCGCAGGTAGACGCTGCGCCCCGCGGCGGAGAGCAGCGCGTCGTGCACGGTGAACGCCGCTCGGGGCGCCACGGCGCGCAGGAAGTCGGCGGTGTCCGCGCTGCGCGCCCACGGGGCGTTGACGGGCAGGGCGAGGACGTCGACGCCGCTGGGCGTGGTGGCGTAGGAGTCACCGGGGTGCAGCAGGGTCGGCTCGCCCGGCGCCCGGACGAGCAGGCCGACGTTGCCGATGCGCGGCACGTCGGGATGGATCAGCGCGTGCTCGCCGCCGACGGCCTCCACGGCGGCGCCACCTGCCTCGAACGTCTCGCCGGGGCGCAGCGCCCTCGCGCCCATCTCGCCCAGCTGGGCGGAGAGCTCCGGCTCGGCGATCAGCGCAGCCCCGTCGTTGGCCTCGAGGAGCTGGGGGAGCTTCTCCGCGTCCACGTGGTCGGGGTGGGCGTGGGTGAGCAGCACCGCATCCAGGCCGGTGAGCTCCTCGAAGCCGGAGGAGAAGCTTCCCGGGTCGACGAGCAGGCGCGCGCCGGCGACCTCGATCAGCAGGCAGGAGTGGCCCAGGTGGGTGATCTTCATGGGTCCAGCCTGCCGCCCGTCGGCGGGCGCCGCACGCCCGGGCGGCCCCGGCCACCGCGCCTGCGGCACCACGCCCGAGGTGCCGGGCCCGGCACTACCCTGACGCCATGGGCCGCATCGTCGTCGACGTCATGCCGAAACCGGAGATCCTGGACCCCCAGGGCCAGGCCGTCACCGCGGCGCTGGCGCGCCTGGGCGTCGAGGGGCTGGTCGACGTGCGCCAGGGCAAGCGCTTCGAGATCGCCGTCGACGGGGACGTCACCGAGCACCACCTCGACGCGGCGCGCACCGCCGCGACGACGCTGCTGTCGAACCCGGTGATCGAGGACGTCGTGCGGGTCTCCGCCCTGGGCGACGCCGCCGACGCCGACGCGCAGCGGGCCTCCGCGACGGCGGGCGCCTGATGGACGGCGCGCGCGTCGGCGTCGTGACGTTCCCCGGCAGCCTCGACGACCGGGACGCCGCCCGCGCCGTGCGGGCCGCCGGCGGTCAGGCCGTCGGGCTGTGGCACGCCGACGCGGACCTGCACGGGGTGGACGCCGTGGTGCTCCCCGGGGGTTTCAGCTACGGCGACCACCTGCGCGCCGGCGCCATCGCCCGGTTCGCCCCCGTGATGACGCCCCTGGTCGAGGCCGCCGGCGAGGGCCTGCCCGTCCTCGGCATCTGCAACGGCTTCCAGGTGCTGTGCGAGGCCCACCTGCTCCCCGGCGCCCTGGTGCGCAACGACCGCCAGACGTTCGTGTGCCGTGACCAGCGGCTGCGCGTCGAGAGCATCACCGCCTGGACCAGCGCGTTCCTCCCCGGCGAGGAGATCGTCGTCCCCGTGAAGAACGGCGAGGGCGGGTACGTCGCGGACGAGGCCACGCTCGACACGCTGGAGGAGGAGGGCCGCGTCGTCGCCCGCTACCTCGGCGGCAACCCCAACGGGTCGCTGCGCGACATCGCCGGCGTCACCAACCCCGCGCGGAACGTCGTCGGGATCATGCCGCACCCCGAGCACGCCACGGAGGCCGGTTTCGGGCCCGACCCGCGGGCCGCCGGAGGGTCGGGCACCGCCGACGGCACCGACGGCCTGCGGTTCTTCACCTCCGTGCTCGAGGCCCTGCTCGTGCCGTGAGCCCGCGCTCCGAGGACGGCGTCGAGCAGCGTGCGGCCCTCGCCGCGCGCAGGGCGCTCGGCCGCGCCAAGGCCCCTCCGGACCTGGCGGCCAGGGCCCGTCGCCGGGTCGAGCGCGAGGCGGCGCGCCGCCGGGTGCTCGTCGTGCTCGCCCTCGTGGTCGTGATCCTCCTGGCTGCGCTGGTGGCGACGCTGACCGGGGGCGAGGACGCCGACGCGGGCGCTGGGAGGATCCCGCCGGGCGCCGGCTCGATGCTGACGGCCGGTGTCGTCGCTCCTCACGCGCCCGGGGTCCTCGACGACGCGCTCCGGCGCGCGGACGGAGCGCTCCGGTGAGCCGCGACCGTTCCGCTCGCGACGGCGCAGGACCGGGGCCGGGCGAGGAGCGCCAGCCTCCTGCCGCGGGCTTCGAGACGTTCGTCGCCGTGCACGGGGACGCCCTCGTGGCGCTGGCCCGGGGGCTGGTGGGCAGCGACGGGGACGCCGACGACCTCGCGGAGCGCGCGCTGGCCGCGGTCCTGCGCCGCTGGCGGCGGGTGCGCCGCGGCGAGGACGGGGAGGAGGCCGCCCTCGGGGCGGTGGTGCGCTCGATGGTGACGATCGTCGGCGACGGCCCTGACGGTGCGGACCGCGCCCGCGCCGACCGGGCCGGGGACCCGCTCGCCGCGCTGGGCACGGTGGAGCCCTCGCGCCGCGTGGTCCTCCTGCTGCGCTGGCTGGAGCGCCGCGACGACGCCGCGATCGGGCGGCTGCTGCAGCTGGACGCCGACGAGGTGGGCCGGCGCGCGCGCCGCGCCCTCGAGGAGCTCGGTCTCGACCAGGACGTCTGACGCGCGGCGTCTGACGCCGGTCCGGTCCGGTGGTGGCCGGTGGGATGGTTGCCGATGGGCTGCAACGGCGGAGCCACCCCGCAGCGTCTACCCGGGGTGGACGACGAGGAGCACGACGTCGGGGCAGCGCCCCCGGTCACCCCCGAGCACGCCGGGGTCGCACGCGCCGTGCGCGCAGCGGTGGACGGCCCGGTGCCGCGGGGGTTCGTCCACCGGGTGCAGCGCCGGGCGACCCGGCGCTACCGAGCACGGGTCACCGGTGCAGCCCTGGGCGTCGCCGCGATGCTCGCCGCAGGGGTGGCCGTGGCGCCGGCGGTGCTCCCCGCCCCGGGTCGGACGGTGAGCGTGGCCGAGCCGGCCCCCGGGCCGGACGCCGCGAGCGTGGCCCCGGTGCCCGACGCCACGGGCGCCGCGCGCCGCTCCGACGCCTTCCCGCTGCTGACCACGGACCAGGTGCGGGCGTGGGCGCCGGGCGCGCGCCCCGGCCTGCGCGAGCAGGAGACCGACCCGTACCCGCTCGAGCACGTGCTCGGGGGGTGGTGCTCGGCCGACGAGCTCGACGTCGACCCCCTCGAGGCCCGGTGGATCGCCCAGTGGAACGCGCTGCCCCCCGACGCCACCGCGGCGGACCCGTCCGAGCGCTACGTCACCGAGACGGCGCTCCGGTGGGCCGATCCGGCGTCGGTCCGCGGCTTCCTCGACGCGTGGGCCGCCACCGCCGCCGACTGCTTCGACGTGTCCTTCCAGGTCGTGGAGGCTCCGCCGTCCCTGCCCGCGGGGACGCTGGTCGCGATCCAGCTCCCGGGGAGCCCCACCGACCCCCACGCGGTGCGAGCGGTCCTGCCCGCTGCGGACGGGCGCACGGTCCTCGACGTCCTGGCGTGGCTGCCGGCGTCCTCCGCGCAGGACGCCCTCACCGTGAGCGAACCGCTCCTGATCGCCGCCGTCGACGCAGCGGACGTGGGGTCGTGAGCCTCCTCGCCGGACCGCAGGCGGCGACCGCGGAGGGGTTCGAGGAGTTCGTCGCCCAGCGCGCCCGGCCCATGCTCGGGCTCGCCCGGGCGCTGGTGAGGAACGAGGCCCAGGCCGAGGACCTCGTGCAGGACGTCCTGGCGACCGCGCTGGTGAAGTGGAAGCGGGTGTGCGCCGCCGACGACCCCGTCGCCTACACCAACCGCATGCTCGTCAACGCCGCGAACTCCTGGCGCCGGCGTCCCTCGCGCCGCGAGAGCGTCGCCGTCCTCGATGACGACCGGCCGGTCGCCGACTCCTGCGCCTCCACGGAGACGCGCGTGGTGCTGCTCGCGGCCCTGCGCACGCTCTCACCGCGCCACCGCGCGGTCCTCGCGCTGCGCTACCTCGAGGACTGGCCGGACGAGGACATCGCCGAGGTGCTCGGCATCGCCCCGTCGACGGTGCGCAGCTGCGCCAAGCGCGGCCTGGCGGCGCTGAGGGGATGCGGCGCTCTCGACGCCGACGAGCCCGAGGTGGCGGGCGTGGGCGCCGCGGAACCCGTGACACCCGAGGAGGCGACACGCAAGGTCACGGTCCGGTCACGCTGCAACACCGCGGCGGGTCCGTCGCGTCAGCAGGTCAGCAGTGCAGATCGGACACCGACGTCAGGAGAGGCACCATGACCACGACCGGGACGACCACCCCCACCGAGGGGACCACCACGACGGCGACCAGGTCACGACGACGGCCGGGTCCGCGCTCACGAGCGGCTGCGGCGGGCGTCGTCGCCGCGGCCCTGGTCGGGGCGCTGGCCGCGTCCCCCGCCACCGCCGCCACCGCACCCGCCACGTCCCCACCCGCCACGTCCCCGGCTGCGGCTGCTGCGAGCACGCCGGCGGCCGCACCTGCCGCAGCGGAGCCCGGTGCACGCACCCTGGACAGCGCGGACCTCGTCGCGCACTGGTACGAGGACTTCCTCGGTCGCACCCTCTACGCCGCCCGGGCCGACGAGGGGCGCCGGTACTGGGCGCGCCAGCTGGGCTCGGGGGCGTCGAAGGAAGCCGTCCTCGGCGAGCTCACGAGGTCGCAGGAGTACGCGGACACCTCGGTGCGCGAGGTCTACGTGCGCCTCCTCGGCCGCCTGCCCGACCCGGGAGCGCGGTACTGGACGCGCGGCATCACCGAGGGCATGGCGGTGGAGTGGGTGGAGCAGAACGTCCTCGCCTCGCCGGAGTACTCGAACCTGGAGGCTGACGAGTTCTGGGTGCGCGACGTCTACGCCGAGGTCCTGGGCCGTGAGGCCTCCGGCGGGGAGGCGCGGTACTGGGCGGGGCGCTTCTCCGACCTCGGGGCGCTGGGGATCGTGAGGGCGATCTGGTACTCCCCCGAGGGCGTCGCGGAGCGCATCACCAGTCACTACCAGCAGCTGCTCGGGCGCGACGCGAACCGTGCGGAGGTCGACTCCTGGCGCGCCGCCGAGACCCGGTCCGACCTCGCGACGCGCATCGCCTTCGCCTCCTCGGCCGAGTACGCCACGCTCGACCCGGAGCAGGACCCGGACATCACCGCCGATGCCGTCGCGGTCGAGGGCTACCTCGACGACGTCGCGGCCGGGGGGTGGGAGAGCGCCTTCGCGCGGCTCTCCTCGCAGGCGCAGGCCGCCGCCGGTGGGTTCGACGCCTGGTACGCCCGGCGCGGTGAGCTGACCCAGAGGCTGGCGCCGTTCGCCTCCACGCCGCGGCGCGACTACCTCGCGAGCGACGTCACCGAGGGCTCGTCCGCGGTCGTCGTGCCCCGCGGCGGAGCCGGGGTCACGGACGTCGTCTCGTTCGGCGTCCGCGTCGGCGTCGAGGGACGGATGGTCGACACCGGCGTGCGGCCGGTCGTGCTGCGCCTGGGACCGCCGGACCGCGAGCTGGCGATCGGCGAGCCGGTCACCCTCGGCGTGGACCGCCGCGGTCAGGCGGCGTCCACGTCCGTGATGATCGACGGGCGCTTCCAGGACGAGCCGCCGTTCGACACCCGCTCGACGGGCACGCGCTTCACGATCACCCCGGACCCCCGGCTGGCGCCCGGGCGCCACGTCGTGACGGCCATCGCCGACACGGACACGGTCCTGCAGGTCGAGTCGGCCGTCGTCACCGTGCGCTGACGACCGCAGGACGAGGGGGCGCCGGGGAGCCCTCTCGGCCCGGCGCCCCGCTCCCTCGGCCCTGCTCAGTCCTCTCGAGACCCCAGCACCCCACCGAGGCGCGCCTTCGCCGACGCCAGCACCGAGGTGCGGGCCCCCTCCGTGACGATGGAGAAGAAGGCCGGGTCGCCGGGGAAGACGGCCTTGGCGGTGTTGAGCACCTGGCTCGTCGTCAGGTGCGGGGGGATCATGGGGATGTCCGGGTCGACCACCGCGTCGATGACGAACGGGCGGTCCGCGGCGAAC
>JARIBR010000075.1 GCA_029258695.1 Quadrisphaera sp. | reverse complement strand
TCTCGAGGTCGAGGACGGCGTCGACGGCCTCGCGGCACATCACCTCGGCGGCGTCCTGGTCGACGAGGTAGTCACCGCCCTTGACGGTGTCGAAGGTGTGCCACTCCCAGTTGTCCTCCTCGACGTTCGCCAGCGCGGCGCACATGCCGCCCTGCGCGGCGCCGGTGTGGGAGCGGGTGGGGTAGAGCTTCGTGAGCACGGCGGTGCGGGAGCGCTGTCCGCTCTCGATGGCTGCGCGCATGCCGGCGCCGCCCGCGCCGACGATGACGACGTCGTAGCTGTGGGTCTGCATCTGGAGTCCTCTGGGGTCAGCGGGGGTCGGCGGCGGGCGTGGCGCGGTGGTCGGCGGGCCCTCAGCCCAGCGGGGTGCCGGCGGAGGTCGTGGCGCACATCGAGGGCAGCAGGGCCGGGTCGGCGCTGGCGGGGCACGGGTCGAAGGTGAAGATCACCAGGGTGCCGAGCACGATGGTGAAGGCGCACGCCGCATAGGTGAAGCCCTTGAGCCACAGGCGCACCGACGTCCTGCTCGCGTAGTCGTTGATGATCGTGCGGACGCCGTTCGTGCCGTGCAGCATCGCCAGCCACAGCATCGCGAGGTCCCAGACCTGCCAGAACGGCGAGGCCCACTTGCCGGCGACGAAGGCGAAGTCGACCTGCTCGATGCCCTCGCCGAGCACGAGGTTGATGACCAGGTGCCCGAGGATGAGCACCACGAGGAGCGTGCCGGACAGGCGCATGAACACCCAGGCGTACATCTCGTAGTTGCTGCGCGTCGGCTTGTTCCGCACGTAGGGCGAGCGCGGGTGGGAGATCGCCGGGGACTGCGGCGTGGTCCCGGGCGAGGACGGCCCGCCGGAGGGGGCGGGGATGGTGGTGGTCACCAGATGACTCCAAACCACGCGATCGCGAAGTGGCGGACGGCGAAGGGGATGAACAGCACCGCCGCCAGCCCGAGGACGACGTAGAACATCACCTTCTGGTACCGGGCACCCTGGCCCCAGAAGTCGACGAGCATGATGCGGATGCCGTTGAAGGCGTGGAAGAGGATCGCCGCGACCAGCCCGGCCTCGCCCAGGGCCACCACGGGGTTCTTGTAGGTGCCGATGACGGCGTCGTAGGCCTCGGGGGAGACGCGCACCAGAGAGGTGTCCAGCACGTGGGTGAGGAGGAAGACGAAGATGAGCACCCCGGTGATGCGGTGCCCGACCCACGACCACATGCCCTCACGACCCCGGTAGAGCGTCCCGCGGGGGCCGGTGATGGCGGGGACGCGGAGGCGGGAGGACTTCTTGCCGCTCCCGGAGGACGACGTCGTCCCGGCCGTGGAGCCGCCCTTGTCGGCCTGGGTGGTGAGCGCCACGTCGTGGTCTCCTCTGCGCCGCCGGACGGGTGCGGTGTGTCCTCACCCGTGAGAACGCGATCGTAGTCCTCGGTGAGCGGCTCGACCTCCTGCGTGCGGGCTCTCAGCCACGAGAGTGACCAAGACCTCACCGCGCCGCCGCCTGTGCCAGGGTGCCGCCATGCCTGTCCCACGCCCCGACCCCTCGGGGGCTGCTCGCTCGGACGATCGTCCGCCCACCCCGTCCCCCGACGAGGAGGACGGGGTGATCGACGGCTTCGCCGCCGTCGTGCCCGCGGGCGGGACGGGGACCCGGCTGTGGCCGCTCTCCCGGGCCGGTGCACCGAAGTTCCTCCACGACCTCACCGGTGCGGGGCGCACGCTGCTGCAGGGGACGGTCGAGCGCATGGTGCCCCTGTGCGGCGCGGACCGCCTGGTCGTGGTGACCGGTCGCGCCCACGAGGGTGCGGTGCGCGCCCAGCTCCCCGGCATCTCCGGCGACAGCCTCGTCCTGGAGCCATCGCCACGGGACTCGATGGCGGCCATCGGCCTGGCCGCCGCGGTGCTCGCCCGCCGGGAGGGCGACGACGTGGTGGTCGGCTCCTTCGCGGCCGACCACCTCATCACCGACACGCCCGGGGAGGCGTCCTTCGCCGAGGTGGTGCGCCAGGCGGTGGTGACCGCCCGCACCGGCCCCGTGGTGACCATCGGGATCACGCCGACCCGGCCGTCGACGGGCTTCGGGTACATCGAGGCCGGCCAGCAGCTGTCCGTCGACGGTGCGCCGCTCGCCGCGCGCGTGACCTCCTTCGTCGAGAAGCCGGACGCCGAGACCGCCGCGGCCTACCTGGCCTCGGGGCGCTACCGCTGGAACGCGGGGATGTTCGTGGCCCGGGCCGGGGTGCTCCTGCGCCACCTCGCGGAGCAGGCACCGGCCCTGGCCGACGGCATCGCGCGGATCGCCGACGCGTGGGACACCCCGGCGCGGGCGCGGGTGATGGAGCAGACCTGGCCCACGCTGCTGAGGATCGCCATCGACCACGCGATCGCCGAGCCCGTCGCGGCGGCCGGGGGGGTGGCGGTGGTGCCCGGGGCGTTCGGCTGGGACGACGTGGGGGACTGGGACACCCTGGCCGCGCTCCTGCACGCCGCGCCCGGCGCGCCGGCGGTGGCCGTGGTGGGCGACGCCGCGTCCGTCCACGCGGACGAGGCCAGCTCGGGCCTCGTCGTGGCCGGGGCGGGGCGGACGGTCTCGGTGGTCGGGCTGCCGGACGCCGTCGTGGTCGACACCCCCGACGCGCTGCTGGTCACCACGCGCGGGCACGCCCAGCGCATCAAGGACGTGGTCGGCGGCTGGCGCGCGGTGGGGCGCACCGACCTGCTGTGACCGCGCCGGCGCCCCGGCCGTGGCGTGCCCGGCGCCGACGTCGGGGCGCGGGCGGCCTACCCTCCGTGCGGACGGAAGGACATGCCCTGAACCCCCGAGAGACGACCGAGACCGGTGATCTCGCCAGCCGGCTGCGCGAGCTCGTCGCGACGCGCCTGCCCACGCTCGTGGCGGTGCGCCGCGACATCCACGCCCACCCCGAGCTGAGCCGCTGCGAGCACCGCACGACCGACCTGGTCGCAGCGGCCCTGCGCGACGCCGGCCTGTCGCCGCGCCTGCTGCCCGGCACCGGCCTGATGTGCGACGTCGGCGACGGGCCGCCGAGGGTGGCCGTGCGCGCGGACCTCGACGCCCTGCCCCTGCAGGAGTCCACGGGTCTGTCGTTCTCCTCGACCGTGCCCGGGGTCGCGCACGCCTGCGGGCACGACGTCCACACCGCCGCGGTGCTCGGCGCCGGGCTGGTCCTCGCCGACCTCCACGCCGCGGGGGCGCTGGCGACGCCCGTGCGCCTGGTCTTCCAGCCCGCGGAGGAGGCCACGCCAGGCGGCGCCATCGACGTCGTCGCCGCGGGCGGGCTGGAGGGGGTCCAGCGGATCTTCGGCATCCACTGCGACCCGCACCTGGAGGTGGGGCGCGTCGGGCTCGTCGTCGGCCCGCTGACCGCGGCGTTCGACAAGCTCAAGGTGACGCTCAGCGGGCCCGGCGGTCACACGTCTCGCCCGCACCTCACCGCGGACCTGGTCTTCGCGCTCGGCAAGGTCATCACCGAGACGCCCGCCGTGCTCTCGCGGCGCCTGGACCCCCGGGCGGGGGCGTCGATGGTCTGGGGCCAGGTCGAGGCCGGCGGGGCGGCCAACGCGATCCCCCCGCACGGGGTGGCGCGCGGGACGCTGCGCTGCCTGGACGTCGACGCGTGGCGGCGCGCCGGGGACATCATGACCGCAGCCATCACCGAGATCGTCGCGCCGTACGGCGTGGAGGCCCACGTCAAGCACGAGCGAGGGGTGCCGCCGGTGGTCAACGACGCCGGCGCCGTCGAGGCCCTCGACACCGCGGCGCGCACCACGGTCGGCGCCGACTCGGTGGTCCAGACCGACCAGAGCCTCGGCGGCGAGGACTTCGCCTGGTACCTCCAGCACACGAAGGGCGCGATGGCCCGCGTCGGGGTCCGGGCCGAGGACGAGGCCCCCACGGACCTGCACCGCGGTGACTTCGACCCGGACGAGCGGGCCATCGGGATCGGCGCGGCGCTCCTCGCCGGCGCGGCCTTGGAGCCGCTCGACGCACCGTGAGCACGTCGAGGAGGACCCCGACCACGACCTGGCGTCACCGAGCCACCCGGACGGCGCCGCCACGTTGCGATCCGGTGACGAACTTCGCGGCTCGCCGCCTGCGTCGCCCCGCGGCCTCCTAGGCTGCGAGCGGTGCGCCGGCGCGCCACCCCCAGCGACCTCGCCCGTGACCAGCACCCGGCTGGCCGCCGGCGGCGCGCGGTGGTGCGCGGCGTCGCGCGGCGCACCATGACGACACGACAGCACGATCACGGACACGAGCACGGACCAGACGACGCAGCAACGGTGGAGGACACGTGAAGAGCAGGTACGGGGCTTTTGCCCTGATGGGGTCGATGGCGCTGGTCGTCGCCGGGTGCGGTTCGGCGCCGGAGGAGGAGGCCGCGGGCGGCGCGTCCGACGCCGGGGGCGCGGACTACCTGGGGTGCATGGTCTCCGACGCGGGAGGCTTCAACGACCAGTCGTTCAACGAGTCCGGCTTCGAGGGCCTGCAGGCCGCCGAGGAGCGCCTCGGCATCGAGACCCGGACGGCGGAGTCGCAGGACGAGAGCGCGTACACCCCGAACCTCGACAGCCTGGTCTCCGCCGGGTGCAACCAGATCGTCACCGTCGGGTTCCTGCTCGCCGACGCGACCGGAACCGCCGCGGAGGCGAACCCCGACACGAGCTTCGCCCTCGTGGACGCGGAGACGGAGACGGCGATGGACAACGTCAAGCCGCTGCTGTTCGACACCGCCCAGGCGGCCTACCTCGCCGGCTACGCCGCGGCGGCGGTCAGCGAGACCGGGACCGTGGCCACGTGGGGCGGGGTGAAGATCCCGCCGGTGACCATCTTCATGGACGGCTTCGTCGAGGGCGTGGCGAAGTACAACGAGGACAACGGCGAGGACGTCCAGGTGCTCGGGTGGGACGTCGCCACCCAGGACGGCCAGTTCACCGGTGACTTCGAGGACGTCGCGAAGGGCCAGAACACGACGAACAACCTCATCAGCGCCGGCGCCGACGTCACCCTGCCCGTCGCGGGGCCGGTCGGCACCGGAGCGCTGTCCGCCGCCCAGGCCGCCAACGCCGACGGCGGCCAGGTCAAGGTCATCTGGGTCGACTCCGACGGGTACGAGGCCCAGCCCGACTACCAGGACCTCATCCTCACGTCCGTGGTCAAGGAGATCGGCACGGCCGTCGAGACGTCGATGCAGGCGGGCGTGGACGGTGAGTTCTCCGCCGACCCGTACGTCGGCACCCTCGAGAACGAGGGCGTGGGCCTCGCGCCGTTCCACGACTTCGACGGGCAGCTGCCCGAGGGCCTGAAGGAAGAGCTCATGAGCCTGCAGGAGCAGGTCATCGCCGGCGACATCGTCGTCGAGTCCCCGGCCTCGCCGCAGCAGTAGCCCGCGACCCGGCACCCGGAGACGACGAGCACCCGCAGGAGGCGCAGTGCAGCTCGCCCTGGAGGGCATCACCAAGCGGTTCGGCGACCTGACGGCGAACGACGCCATCGACCTCGTCGTCGAGCCCGGCGAGATCCACGCCCTGCTCGGGGAGAACGGTGCCGGGAAGTCGACGTTGATGAACGTCATCTACGGCCTCTACCAGCCCGACGCCGGACGGATCCTCGTCGACGGCGAGCCCGTGGTCTTCTCGGGGCCGGGAGAGGCGATGAGCGCCGGGATCGGCATGGTGCACCAGCACTTCATGCTGGTCCCGGTGCTCACCGTCGTCGAGAACGTCATGCTCGGCCACGAGACGACGCGGGGGGTCTTCCTCGACCTCGAGGCGACCCGCTCGCGCGTCCGCGAGATCAGCGACCGCTACGGCTTCGCCGTGGACCCCGACGCCCTCGTCGAGGACCTCCCCGTCGGGGTCCAGCAGCGCGTGGAGATCATCAAGGCGCTCCTGCGGGACGCCTCGGTGCTCATCCTCGACGAGCCGACCGCGGTCCTCACCCCCGCGGAGACCGACGAGCTCATCGCGATCATGCGTCAGCTCGCCGCGTCGGGGACCTCCATCGTCTTCATCTCCCACAAGCTGCGCGAGGTCCGCGAGATCGCCGACACCATCACCGTCATCCGCCGCGGCGCGGTGGTGGGCCAGGCCGACCCGGGGTCCTCGCAGACCGAGCTCGCGTCGATGATGGTGGGCCGCTCGGTCAGCCTCGGCGTCGAGAAGGACCCGCCGTCGCGCGGGGAGACCACCGTGGTGATCCGCGACCTCGTGGTGCGCGACACCGCCGGCACCGCCGTCGTGGACGGGGTCGACCTCGAGATCGCTCAGGGCGAGGTGCTCGCGATCGCCGGGGTGCAGGGCAACGGGCAGAGCGAGCTCACCGAGGCGATCGTCGGCCTGCAGGAGGACGTCAGCGGGTCCGTGCGCCTGGGGGGCACCGAGCTGGTGGGCGCGAGCGTGCGGACGGTGCTCGACGCCGGCGTGGGGTTCGTCCCCGAGGACCGCAGCCTCGACGGGCTGGTCGCCAGCTTCTCCCTCGCGGAGAACCTCGTGCTCGACCGGTACGCCTCGGCACCCTTCGCCCGCGGCGTCGGGGGTCTGGGGATGGATTCCGCCGCCGTGCGCGAGCACGCCGCGTCCGCCGTCGAGGAGTACGACGTGCGCGCGCCCAGCGCCGACGTCGCCGCCTCCACGCTGTCGGGCGGCAACCAGCAGAAGGTGGTCCTCGCTCGCGAGCTGTCCCGGCCGCTGAAGCTCTTCATCGCCTCGCAGCCCACCCGCGGTCTCGACGTGGGCTCCATCGAGTTCGTGCACCGGCGGATCATCGCCGAGCGGGACTCCGGGGTGCCGGTGCTCATCGTCTCCACGGAGCTGGACGAGGTGCTGGAGCTCGCCGACCGCATCGCCGTGATGTACCGGGGGAAGGTCGTCGGGGTGGTCGACGCCCCCGCCGACCGCGACGTGCTGGGACTGATGATGGCCGGGGTGGCGCCGCAGGACGCCTCCCACGGTGCCGGGCACGAGGGGTCCGCCGGTCACGAGGGGCCCGCTCCTGCCGCCGGTCCCGAGCCGGCCGCCGGCAGCGCGAGCCCGGGCGGCGCCGCGTGAGCGTCCAGGCACCGCCCGCGACCCCGTCGCAGCCGGAGGGCGCTCCGTCCGGCGGCTCCGCCGCACCGGGCCGCGGCGAGCGGCTGCTGGCGGACCTGCGGCGCTCGTCCGCCGTCGTGACGGTGCTCGCCATCGTGCTGGCGTTCGTCCTCGGCGGTCTGCTCATCGCCGCCGCCGACCCGGGCGTGCGCGCGGCGGCCGGGTACTTCTTCGACCGCCCGAGCGCCCTGCTCGTCCGCGGGTGGGACGCCGCGGCGTCGGCCTACGGGGCGATGCTGCGCGGGGCGGTCCTCGACCCGCAGGCCAGCAGCGGCCGGCGCGCGATCCGCCCCATCACCGAGACGCTGACCATCGCCACGCCCCTCATCGCCGCGGGCCTCGGCGTCGCGCTGGCCTTTCGCGCGGGGTTGTTCAACATCGGCGGCGCCGGCCAGGTGCTCGTCGGCGCCGCCGCCGCGGGGTACGTCGGGTTCGCCGTCGACCTGCCCCCCGTGGTCCACGTGGTCGCCGCGATCGCTGCGGGCGTGCTCGCCGGGGCGCTGTGGGCGGGCATCGCCGGTGGCCTGCGGGCGCGGACCGGTGCCCACGAGGTCATCACGACGATCATGCTCAACTACATCGCCATCTACCTTGTGGCGTACCTCCTGGCGCGCCCGTTCTTCCAGCGGGAGGGCGCCTCGAACCCCATCAGCCCGCCCGTCGGCGAGAACGCCGAGCTGCCCCTGCTCCTCGGCAGCGGGTTCCGGGTCCACGCAGGGCTGGTCGTGGTGCTCGTCGCCGCCGTCGGCGTCTGGTGGCTCCTGGAGCGCAGCACCCTGGGCTTCCGCCTGCGCGCGGTGGGCGCCAGCCCCGCCGCGGCGCGCACCGCCGGCATGTCGGTGCCCGGGGCCTACGTCGGGGCCATGCTGCTCGCCGGGGCGCTGACCGGGCTCGCGGGAGCGATGACGGTGCTCGGGACGGAGAAGTCCGTCACCGGCGGCATCAACGGCTCGCTGGGCCCCGACGCCATCACCGTCGCCCTCCTCGGGCGCTCGCGCCCCGGCGGCGTGGTGGCGGCCGCGCTGCTGTTCGGCGCCCTGCGCGCCGGCGCGCCCCTGATGCAGGTGGAGACGGGGACCCCCGTGGACATCGTGCTCGTCGTCCAGTCCGTCATCGTGCTGCTCATCGCCGCGCCGCCGCTGGTGCGCGCGGTCTTCGGCCTCGGTGAGCGGCGCTCGAGGCGCTCGCGGCGCGCCGCGAGCCGGGCGGAGGTGGGGGCATGAGCACGCTGACCCCCTCGCCCGGTCACGACGCGCCCGCCGACGGACCTGCGCCCGACGCCGTGAGCACCACGCCGGCCACCAGCGCCCCCGCGTCGCGCTCGCTGCGCGGGCCCCTCCTCATGCTCGGCGGCGCGCTCGCGGTCCTGCTGATCGTGGGCCTGCTCGGGCGCTCCGGCTCCTCGGCGTTCGCCCTGACCACCCGCTTCGACGCCGTGAGCCTTCCCGACGTCACGCTGCCGGTGCGGGCGACGGGCATCGTGGCCGGCCTGCTCTGCCTCGGGCTCGGGGCGTGGGCGCTGCTCGCCGCCCGGGCTGGCCGCCCCCGTCCCCGCCCCGTGGTACCGCTCTACGCCGCGGTGGTCCTGCTGGCGTTCCTCGTGTGGGTCGTCGGCGGTCAGCGGATCTCCTTCGTCGGCCTGCTCTCGGGCACCATGCTGCTCAGCGTCCCGCTCGTGCTCGGCGCCCTGTCCGGCGTGGTCTCCGAGCGCTCCGGGGTGGTGAACATCGCCATCGAGGGCCAGCTCCTCGCCGGGGCCTTCCTCGCCGCGGTGGTGGCCTCGGTCTCCGGCAACGCCTATGTGGGGCTCGTGGCCGCGCCGGTCGCCGGGGCGCTCGTGGGTCTGCTGCTGGCGATCTTCGCCATCCGCTACCTCGTGAACCAGATCATCGTCGGCGTCGTGCTCAACGTCTTCGTGGCCGGGCTCACGAGCTTCCTGTACGCCACGGTGCTCACGCAGGACGCGGCGACGTACAACTCCCCGCCGGGGCTCGGGCGCCTGCCCGTCCCGGTGCTGAGCTCGATCCCCGTCGTCGGGCCCGTCGTGTTCGACCAGAACCTCATCGTCTACCTCATGTACGTAGCCGTCGTCGTCGTGCACCTGGCGCTCTTCCGCACCCGCTGGGGCCTGCGCGTGCGGGCGGTCGGGGAGCACCCGCGCGCCGCCGACACGGTGGGTATCGACGTGATCCGCACCCGGTTCACCAACGTCCTCATCGCCGGGGCGCTCGCCGGGCTCGGCGGGGCGATGCTCACCCTCGGGGCCTCGCTGGCGTTCTCCCAGGAGATCAGCGCTGGCAAGGGGTACATCGCGCTCGCCGCGATGATCTTCGGCCGGTACAGCCCCAAGGGGGCGCTGGCCGCCGCGCTGCTCTTCGGCTTCGCGACGAACCTCCAGGACATCCTCGGCGGGCTCGACACCCCGCTGCCCTCCGAGCTGCTGCTCATGGCGCCCTACCTGGCGACGCTGCTGGCCGTGGCCGGCCTCGTCGGCCGGGTCCGCGTGCCGGCGGCCAGCGGCCAGCCCTACGTGAAGGGGTGATCGCGTGAGCGACGACCGACCGGGTACTGATCCATCGGCGTCGGCGGGGGCTCCGAGCGCTGAGGCGCCGGTGACCGGCCCGGGAGCCGAGGCGCCCGAGGCCGACCGGCGCGACGTCGACTGGGAGGCGCTGCTGGTCGCTGCCCGACAGGCGTCCACCGCCGCGTACGTGCCGTACTCGCACTACCCGGTGGGCGCCGCCGCGCTCGTGGACGACGGGCGGCTCGTCACCGGGTGCAACGTGGAGAACGCCTCCTACGGGCTCACCCTGTGCGCGGAGTGTGGGCTCGTCTCCTCCCTGGCCGCCGGTGGAGGAGGGCGGCTGGTGGCCTTCGTCTGCGTCGACGGGCAGGGCGAGGTCATCACCGCGTGCGGCCGCTGCCGCCAGCTGCTGTTCGAGCACGGCGGTCCGGGACTGCTCGTCACCACCCCGCGGGGGGTGCGCACGATGGACGAGCTGCTCCCGGAAGCCTTCGGGCCTGACGACCTGACGACCTGACCAGCAATCCCCCGCACCCCACCCCACCCCCGCTCACCCCACACCCCCGCCCGCCGCGCTCCCCGCAGCACGTCGTCGACGAAGTGCGCCAGGATGCCCCGTGGCTCCAGCACTTCGTCGACGAAGTGCTGGACGATGACGGTCGCCGGCCGGATGCGACGGCCACGCCGCGCCTAGGGTGTCTCGG
>JARIBR010000073.1 GCA_029258695.1 Quadrisphaera sp. | reverse complement strand
CCCGCTCCCTGGACCAGCGCGCGCTTCGACGACGACCCCGACTGGGAGTGGACCAGCGCGCTGGAGGACACCGGTGACGGTCTGCGCTCGCTGTGGTCGACGTGCGTCGAACGCTCCCGCGCGGTGGTCGAGGCCGAGCTCGCGGGTGGCGCCGACGCCGGGCTCGCCGCCACCCACCCGGCGTGGGGCGGGCAGGGCCGCCCCTCGCTGCGGTGGGTGATGGTGCACCTGGTCGAGGAGTACGCGCGCCACAACGGCCACGCCGACCTGCTGCGCGAGGCGATCGACGGCGAGACCGGGGAGTAGCGGCGCGTCGCCCGCCGCAGCGCAGCGCCACCGCAGCGGCGCCTCCGGGCCCGTGGCGTGCCCCGACGCCTGCGTCACCGACCGCACGGGGTGCTCGAACGGGGACCTGGTGCGTGCTGCTCGACCCGAGCGGCGGGCTGCTGCGCCGCACATCGGCGTGTCGCGATCACCAACTCCCCGCTCGAACCGGCGCAGGCGTTCTGCAGCGCCTTCGCCGGGCCAGTGCTCTCGAGTCCCGACCGAGCACGAGCGTGGCGCCTGGCGACGGGCCAAGGTGTGCCCGCCGCGGAAGAAGGGCACGCCAAGATCACCTTTTTGGCCCGTACGCTCACGTGTCGTGACCCCGCTCCCCCGCTCGCCCTTCTCCCGCCGAGCCCTCCTGGCCGGGGGTTCCGCGGCCCTGCTGGCGGGGTGCAGCAGCCCGAGCCCGGAGCCCGCCGCGAGCAGCTCCTCTGCGTCGCCGGACACCTCGGAGCCCACCAGCAGCGCGCCGCCGGAGCCCAGCCCGACGCCGACGATCGACCTCCAGGCGGACCCGGCGAGCATCATCGCCCGCCCGCAGGTGCCGATCCTCTGCTACCACCAGATCCGCGAGCACACCTCGGCCGACAGCGCCGTCGACCGCCAATACATCATGCCGCCGGCCACGTTCATCTCCCAGATGGACGCCCTGGCCGACGGCGGCTTCTCCACGATCGACCCGGAACAGCTCCTGGCCTACCTCACCACCGGGGCGGAGCTGCCCGAGAACCCGGTGATGCTCACCTACGACGACTCCGTGGTCGACGGTTACACCATCGCGCTGCCGGCCATGCAGGAGCGCGGCTTCACCGGCACGTACTTCCTCATGACCGTCGTGTTCGGCAACGACCGGTACATGAGCACCGACCAGGTGCGCGAGCTGGACGCCGCCGGCATGCCGGTCGGCGTCCACACCTGGGACCACCACCGCGTCGACGAGTACTCCGGCGAGGACTGGCGCATCCAGATCGAGGAGCCGACCCGCGCGATCGAGGACATCGTCGGGCACCCCGTCACCACGTTCGCCTACCCGTTCGGGGTGTGGGGCACCGACGCGTTCAGCCACCTCGACGAGACCGGCATCCGCTCGGCGTTCCAGCTCGACGTCGAGCCGATGGACCCCCAGCGGCCGCTGCTGACGATCCGCCGGGCGATCGCCAACCCGCAGTGGTCCACCGACGACCTCCTCGCCAAGGTGACGAACTGGTCCTGACGTCGGTGGGCCGGTAGGCGCGCCAACAGGTCAGGCCCGCTGCCTCACGCCAGGTGCTCGATGAGCTGCGCCCACTCCAGCAGCTGACGGTCGGGCAGGAAGCGGTCGCGGACCCGCTCGCGGGCCGCCTCGCCCAGCTGCTCTGCGTCAGCGCTCCGGTCCGCCGCCTCGCCGAGGACCTCCCGCAGCGCGGCGGCCACCTGCTCGTGCTCGCGCGGCGGGACCAGCCGCCCGGAGACGCCGTCCTCGACCTGGTCGGTGATGCCCCCGACGGACGACGCGACGACGGGTCGGGACTTCCACATCGCCTCGGCGACGGTCAGCCCGAAGCCCTCGACGAGGCTCTTCTGCACCACGACGGCGGCGTGGCCCTGCAGGGCGTTGACCATGACGGCGTTCTCGTCGACGTCGTCCATGGGCAGCGTGACGAGCGCGCACTGCCGGCGCTGCTCGGGCGTGAGCGCGTGCCAGGCGTCCTGGCACTCCTGGAGGACGGCGGCGCCCTCGGGGTCGTCGCTCACCCCCGCCACGGACGGGCCGACGAGTGCGAGGCAGGCGTCACCGGCGCCGCCGGGCGTCCCGACGACCCGCTGGGCGAAGAGCTCGAGGAGGCCCTGCATGTCCTTCAGCCGGTCCCAGCGCGAGACCTGGACGACCATCGGCGTGCCCGGCGCCCAGGCCTCCCCCTCCCGCAGGACGTCGGCGTGCCGCTCGACCCGCACCGGCTCGTCGATGCCGACGTCGACCTGAAGCGCGTCCTCGCCCGACGCCGAGCCCGCGAGGATGCCGGCCCGCACCAGCACCTCCTGCACCACCGCGTCGTCGAGGTCGACGTTCTTCACCGCGAACGGGTCGATGGCGGGGGCGATGACGACGGTCTTCTCCTCCTGCATCCAGTCCTGGGCGTACTGCTGGCGGGAGAGAACGATCGCCGCGGCCCGCTCGACGTCGGGGCGCAGGAAGGCCCACGCGGCGTCGGTGTGCTCGTCGTTCTCGTCCAGACCGATGTGGCACCGCCACACCGGTACGGCCCCGGCCTCGAGGACGGCTCCGACCAGGCCGGCGGTCTGCGGGTCGTGGAGCAGGACGACGTCGCCGGGGCTCAGCCGGTCGGCCAGGGCCGAGGCCTCGCTCGCGAGCGCCTCGTCGTAGCGGGCTCGCTCGTCCTCCCCGAGGGCTCCGCCGTCGCCGGGCGAGCCGTGGAGGTTGTTGTGGATCCGCTTGGTGAGCACGAAGAAGTCGTCGTCGGCCTCGAGCACCGACCACCGGGCGTCGATGCCGGCCTCGACCACGCCCCCGAGCAGGGACTGCAGCATCTCGGCCACGCCACCACCCGTCGCGGTGGCGCTGACGTTCCAGAGCGTGCGCCCGTCCATCAGCTCGCGCACCGCGGACGCCCGCTCGCGCAGCTCGTCCCAGCGTCCCGGCTCGAGCAGCGGCTCGAGGGGGTCGAGGGAACGGGCGTGGACGTCGATGTCGCGCATGCCCGGAAGTGTGCCCGACGCCCGGTGGCAGGCCCCCGACGCCCGACATCCGACGCCCGCTGGCCTCAGCGCACGAGCGGCCCGTCGACGACGGTGAGGACGGCGCCGCCCGCGAGGCCGACCACCACGCTGGCCGCTGCGGCGACGACCGCGGCGCCCGCGGCCCAGGGCAGCGCCGCCGCCGCAGCGTCGCCGCCGGAACCGCCGTCGCGGTCGCGGTCGCCGTCACCACCGCCGTCGCTGCTCGGCGCCGCGAACACCGGCCGGACCCACCGCAGGTAGTAGAAGAGGCTGGCCACGGTGTTGGCGAGCAGCACCACCGCGAGCCACGCGGAGCCGCCGTCCCACGCCGCGGAGGCGACGGTGAGCTTGCCGACGAACACCGCCGTCGGCGGTGTGCCGACCAGCCCCAGCAAGGCCACGAGCAGCGACCCCGCGAGCCACGGGTGGACCCGGGCGAAGCCGCGGAAGTCGGCCAGGGAGCGCCGCCGGGGCACGGCGGCCAGCACGGCGAACGCCGCGAGGTTCGTCACCGCGTAGGCGACGAGGTAGAGCAGCAGCGCCCCGAGCGCCATGCCGGTGCGCCCGACGACGGCGACCGCGACCAGCAGGTAGCCGACCTGGCTGACCGTGGACCAGCCGAGCAGGCGCCGCGCGTCGTCCTGGCCGAAGGCGGCGAGGTTGCCCAGCGTCATGGACGCCACCGCGAGGACGGCGATCAGCAGCGACCAGTCCGGCGCCCCGGAGCCGGCGGGCAGCGCGGCGACCAGCCGGTAGATCGCGACGACCGCGCCCACCTTGGTGACGGTGGTCAGGTAGGCCGCCGCCGTGGTGGTCGAGCCCTGCGCGGCGTCGGGCACCCAGAAATGGCCGGGCACGGCGCCGGCCTCGAACAGCAGCCCGGCGAGGAGGGCGACCACCCCGACAGCCACCGCCGCTGGCGCGACGCCGACCAGCGCCGGACCCAGGCCGGCGTAGGTCGTCGTTCCGGCGAGGCCGTAGAGGATCGCCACCCCCAGCAGCAGCGTCACGCCGAGCAGGGCACCGAGGAGGTAGGTCTTCATCACCGCCTCGGCCGCGCGGGGCGTCCGCGCGGTGCCGATGAGCCCGTACAGCGGGATGGACGTCAGCAGGAACCCGACGGCGAGGACCAGGAGGTCGTCGGCGCCGGCCAGCACGCAGGTGCCGGTCGAGGAGAGCAGCAGCAGCGTGTACGTCTCGGACTCGCGCGCGGTGCCGGCGATCTCGTCGACGCCGAGCCCGATGACGAGCAGCGTCGTCGCCACGACGACCAGGCGGACGACGCCGGTGGCGGTGTCGATCGCGAACGTCCCGGTGTAGACGGTGCGCGCGTCCCCGGCGAGCCCCACCGCCGCGGCCACCCCGGCGACCACGAGCGCGGCGACGGCGAGGATCCGCACCCTCCACTGGCGTTCCCGCGGGGTGAACGAGCCTGCCAGCAGGCAGGAGACGGCGCCGACGAGCAGGGCGATCTCGGGCAGCAGCGCACCCAGGTGCATGGCGGTGCCCACGCGCTACCGCCTGCCGGCCGGCGCGTCCAGGGACGCCACCACGGCGGCGGACGCGGGCTCGATGACGGACAGCAGCGGGCGCGGCGCCAGGCCGATGACCAGCGCGAGGGCCAGCAGCGGCGCGATCGCCCACACCTCGCGGGCGCGCACGTCGGCGAAGCCCTGCGACGCCCCGCGGGTGGGCCCGGTGAGCAGCAGCTGCAGCGCCCGCAGGAACAGCCCGGCGGTGACGAGGATGCCCAGCAGCGCGATCGCGGCCACCGGTGCCACGGCGATGGACCCGGCGA
>JARIBR010000071.1 GCA_029258695.1 Quadrisphaera sp. | reverse complement strand
CCGGCGCCCATGAACACCGTGGACCACACCGTGGCGCAGACCTCGGGGAGGGCGGCGGCGTCCACGAGGTCCACGCCGGCCGGCACCGGCATGACCTGACCGGCGGGCACCGCCACGCGCTGGGCGTACCCGCCGCCGGAGAGCAGGGCGCAGACCCGGTCCCCGGTCTGCCAGGTCAGCCCGGGCCCGCCGGACGCCGTGTCGTCCGCGGGCTCGCCCACGGCGGCGACGGTGCCGGAGACCTCGAGGCCCAGCAGCTCGCTCGCCCCGGGCGGCGGCGGGTACTTCCCGCGGCGCTGGGCGAGGTCGGCGCGGTTGACGCCGGCCGCGGCGACCTCGACGACCACCTCGCCGGGACCGGGCACCGGGTCGGGCGCCTCGCCCCAGACGAGGGCTTCGGGACCGCCGGGGCTGGGGAGGAGCACAGCGCGCATGGCGCAGGAGCCTAGGGCTCAGCGCACCAGCACCCCACCGACGACCTCGACGCCGACGGTGCGCAGCTGGGAGCGCAGCGTGCCCACGGCGGCCTCGGGCTCGCCCCGGCGCACCACCACCACCGCGCGACCCAGGGCGTGGGCGACGTCCAGCCCGCCCGGCCCGGAGTCACCGGAGACGGGCACCACGCTCAGCGCCCCCCGGTCCCTGGCGTCGCGCACGCCCGGCAGGACCACGTCGGTGGTCCACCGGTCGCTCCGGATGGCGGGCCTGGCACCGGTCGGCACGACGACGTCGAGGAGCTCCGCGGGCTCACCGGCGGCGACGAAGGAGCCCTGGAGGCCCTCGCCGACCCAGCCGACGGTCGCCTGGTCCACCTGGCCGCTGCCGAGGACGGCCACCCCCTCCAGGCGCGGCGGCGGGCCACCGGCGGGCCCGGTCCGGGCCTGCGTGAGCCGCAGCCGGGCGACGCGCAGCGCCTCGCTGCCGAGGGGCACCTCCGGCAGGGGGGTCAGCGAGGCGACCGTGGGAGCGCGGAGCACGGCCGCGAGGTGGCGGGTGGTGCGGATGCGCGGGCGCCACGCCTCGAGGGCGAGCACGAGGGCCAGCCCGAGGCCCAGGCCGCCGATGGCACCGGCACCGACGTAGAGGGCGCGCGCGGGCGCTGCCGCCACGTCGGGCACCTCGGCGCCGCGCACCACGCGGGCCGCGAGCAGCCCGTCGTCGGCGGCGGCGACCAGCGCGCCGGCCACCCCGTCGGAGAGGTCGGCGGCCTGCTGCGGGTCACCGTCGGAGACGACCACCTGGATGGTGGCGGTGTCGGGGACCAGCTGCGCGACCACCTCGGACGGCGCGAGCGTGCCCGCGGGGACGCCGGCGTCGGCCTGCGCCGCGGCGAGGACGCCGGTGCTGGTCGCGGCGGCGACGTACTCGGGCACCACCACCCGCAGGACGTCACCCCCGACGGGTTCCTGGCCGCCGACGACGCCGGGGGTGAAGCCCACGACGCTCGTGGCGTCGTAGCGGGACGGCACGGCGGAGACGACCGCGGTGACCGCGATCGCCACCCCGGCGGCCACGGCGAGGAGGACCGGCCAGCGGTGGGTGAGCGCATCGGCCGTCAGGGTGGCGCCAGAACGCCTCATGGGGTCGTCTCCGTCTCGGGGGTGGGTGTGGGCCGCACGCGCGTGACGGCGACGGCGAGGCCGAGCACCGCAGCGGTGTGCAGCAGGGTGGTGGCGTTGCGGATGGGGGCGTCGAGGAAGCCGTGCCCCAGGATGACGAGGGGGGCGCAGCCCAGGACGGTGACGAACGCCCGGTGGCGCACCGCCCAGCCGGGGAGGGACCAGGAGCGCACCAGCCCCGTCCCGAGCGCGACGATCGCGGCGAGCAGGGCCACCACGGCGGGCAGGCCGGACTCGGCCGCGAAGGTGAGCAGGACGTTGTGCGCGTGGGCGGGCCGCACGGACGCCACCACGTCGGACGAGCGGGCCGACGCGAGCGGGAAGGACGCCGGCCCCACCCCCGTCACGGGGTGCTCGCGGACCTGGCGCACGGCTTCCTCGTAGATCGCCGGGCGCTCGTCGTAGGGGTTCGCCCCGCGGTCGGCCACCAGGGCCGCGCGAGCCCCGACCACCTCGAGCTGCGGGGGGGTGGTGGCGGTGCCCACCATCACCACCACGGCGACGGCCACCACCACCACGGCGCCCACGGTCACGCGCCGCACGGCGGGCACGGTGGCCGTGGCCACCGCGAGCGCCAGCAGGGTGCCGACCCACGCCCCGCGGGAGAGGGAGAGCGCCAGGGCGATCAGGGCGATGATCGCGCCGGCGCCGGCGAGGACGCGGTGGCGCCGCTCGCTCGCGCCGATCGCGATCGCGAGGGCGAGCACGAGGGTGGTGCCGGCGAAGAGCCCCAGCTCGTTGGGCTGGCTGAAGACGCCCTGGGCCCGGCCCTCCACCACGGCGGCGCCGAACGAGCGGCGCTGGGTGCTCTCCGGCAGCGCGATCGTGCAGGTGATCACGGATCCGGCGCACACCACCGCGGCGACGGACCGCAGCCGGGTGACGTCTCGCCCGCACACCGTCGCGACCGCGGCGACGAGCAGGATGCCGGTGACGAGGACGGCCAGCCAGCGCAGGGCGGTGGGGAGGTCGGGGGCGACGAGGACCGTCACGGCCGACCAGGCGACGAAGGCGAGGAGCGCGACCACCGCCGGGGTGAGGACCAGGGGCGCCCTCCCGCGCCACAGGCGGGCGAGCACGACGAGGGCGACCGCCGCGGCGGCCGCCACCTGGATGATCTGCACCCCGCCGAACAGGGTCGTCAGGCCGGCCGGCAGCGCGGCGGCGAACAGGGCGATCGCCCACCGGGAGTCCCGCAGCGCCAGGCCGCCGGCGATGACCACCAGCGGCAGGGCCGCCACGAGCCCCGGCCCGATCGGTGACGGCAGGGCGAGGGAGGCGACGGCCAGGCCGGCGCCGACCACCGCGCCGCCCGCCAGCGCAGCGGCGACCACCAGGGGCCGGCGGGAGGGGTCGGGGGCGGGCGTCAGCGCGCGGTGGGCCGGCTCCGTGCGGGCGGTCACCGGGCGTCGTCGCCGGGGGCGCCGCCGCGCGCCTCCCACACCGCGCGGGCGATGGTGGCGGCGACGGCGTCGCTGCTGGCGGTCGCGTCGACGTGCTGCGCCCGGTGGCGCGGGCGCAGGCTCCGGTAGAGCGCCACGTGCTCGCGCAGCCGCGGCAGCGAGACGTCCTCGGGCTTGCGCGCCGAGGCCACCTCCGGCGGCAGGTCGAGGTAGAAGGCCGCTGCGGGGGTCGGGGACAGGGCGATGTCGAGGGCCGCGGCGAGCCGCAGGGCCGCCGGGTGGTCGGCGAAGCGCTCGGCGAGGTGCACGTGGCTGTCGAGGGTGTAGCGGTCGCAGACGACGACGCGCCCCCGCCGGACGTGCCCGGCGGTCAGCCTGCGGTGGCGGTAGGCGTCGACGACCGCGTTGACCTGGGCCCACACCGCGTCGACCGCCCGGTGCGGGGCCGCCGCTGAGGTGTCGGCGGCGGCCAGCTCGTCGGCGTTGAGCGGGACGGTGCCGGAGCCGGCCGACCCGAGCGGGCGCAGCGCGGCCTTGGCGAGCGAGCCGAGGCGGGCCAGCAGGGGGTCGAAGCGCACCCTGCTCCACACCACCACCGGGTCCTCGCCGAGCTGCTCGAGCGCGGTGGCGAGCGCGGTGGCCTGGGTGCTCTTGCCCGCGCCGTCGACGCCGGACAGGGCCACGACGGCGCCGCGCGGACGGCGCTGCGCGGCGCCGAGCACCCGGCGGAGGCTGGAGCGCACCCCGCGGAGCGCGGCGGACCCGCCGAGCGCAGCGGGGGCCCCCCGAGGGCCACCGGCCTCGCGGAGCGGCTCGACGAGCGCGCCCACGCGCGCGACCGG
>JARIBR010000064.1 GCA_029258695.1 Quadrisphaera sp. | reverse complement strand
CCCACCGTGGTCTACCCCGACGGCACGTCGGCCACCAACCCGTCGCTGTCCGACGTCGTGGCCAAGCTGCGCTGACGGACCGCCCCGCGCGGATCACGCCGTCCTCGCCGGCCGGCGTGGCGACCGCGCTGCTCGCCGCCGGCGAGGCCGCTGCCCCCAGCGGCCCGCCGGCGGTGCTGCGCCTGGGGGTCGACGGCGCGGTGGCCGCGGACCGCGCGCTCGTCGCCGACGCTCTCGTGGCGACGCTGGACGCCTCCGCCCGTCGAGTCCTGCGCGTGAGCGCCGAGGACTTCCTGCGGCCGCGCTCGGTGCGCCTGGAGCACGGCGGTGACGACGCCGACTCCGGCTACGAGCGCTGGTACGACGACGGCGCGGTGCTGCGCGAGGTCCTCGACCCGCTGGCCCCGGGTGGCTCGGGGACGTGGCTGCCGAGCCTGTGGGACGCCGCCCGCGACCGCGCCACGCGGGCCCCGCGCCGCGACGCGCCCCCCGGCGCCGTGCTCGTGCTCGACGGCCCCTTCCTGCTGCGCTGGGAGCTCTCCGGCGCGTTCGACGCCGTCGTCCACCTCACCACCTCCCCTGCCGCCATCGCGCGGCGCTGCCCCGCGGCGGACGTCGCGCGCACCGTCGGTGCGTGGGCGCGCTACCTCGACGAGACCGACCCCGCCGTGCGCGCGCAGGTGTGGGCGCGGGCCGAGGACCCGCTGCGCCCCGCGCTGGTGCGCTGACCCGGCGCGCTCGCCCTACGGTGAGCGCGTGAGCCGCTCCCCGACCGTGCTGGCCGCCCTGCTCAGCGCCGCCATGCCGAGCGTGGAGCCCGTCGCGGTGGCACCTCGGACGAGCGGGGACGACGGTGTCGACGTCGCGGTGGTCACCGGCAGCTCCGGGGAGCGCTGGCAGGTGCACGCACCCTCCAGCGCGGCCGGCGGCGCGGACCTCGAGCGCGAGGTCGCGGTGCTCGCGGCGCTGGGACCGCTCGCCTCGCGGTTGCCCTTCACGGTGCCGCAGGTCGTGGCCTCGACACCGCTGGCCGCCGGAGGACGCGCCGTCGTCGTGCCGCACCCCGCCGGCTCAGCCCTGGACGTCGAGGACCTCGCCACCCCCCGGGGGCTGAGGGAGCTGGCGCCGTCGGTCGGTCGGTCGCTGGCCGCGATCCACGAGCTGCCGACGCGCGCGCTGGAGGACGCGGGCGCCCCGGTCTTCACCGCGGCCGGGTACCGCGACAAGCGGCTCGACGACCTCGACCGGGCGGCCGGCACGGGCCTCGTGCCGTCGGTGCTGCTCCAGCGGTGGGAGGAGCGCCTGGAGGCCGCGGGGCGTTGGCGCTTCCACCCCGTCGTGGTGCACGGGGATCTCGCGGTGGACGACCTCGTGGTCTCCGGCGGGGAGCGCCCGGGCGTCAGCGCGATCGGCCACTGGGGCTCCGCGCGCGTCGCCGACCCGGCGGACGACCTCGCGTGGCTCGCCTCCGCTGCGCCCGACGAGGTCATCGACGCGGTGCTGGCGGCCTACGCCGGCTCCCGGACGTGCGCCGAGGACCCCCACCTGCTCGAGCGCGCCGAGCTCGCCGGCGAGATGGCCATCGCGCAGTACCTCCTGCACGGCGTGCGCACCCACGACGAGGCGGTGGTCGAGGACGCCCACGCCATGCTCGTGGACCTGGAGTCCGCCGCGCAGTGGGCCCAGGACCAGGAGGGGGACCCCGAGCACGACCGACGACGCGGCCACCGGTGGCACGACGAGCGGGAGCGCTCGTGAGGCTCCTGACCCTCAACGTCGCCTCCGGGCGGGGGGCGGACGGGCGGTCGCTGGACCGGGGCGCCCTCGACGACGCGCTCGCCGGGATGGCTGCTCTGGGGCCCGACGTCGTGGCCCTGCAGGAGGTCGACGCCGGCCAGGGCCGCAGCGACGGACGGCACCAGGCCGCGGCGGCGGC
Source organism: Quadrisphaera sp. (assembly GCA_029258695.1). Next base: position 2,035 of record JARIBR010000064.1, on the reverse strand, counting down.
GGCTGCCTGCGGCATCGAGCACTGGCGCCTCGCCCCCGCGCTGGCCGGCACGCCGGCGCCGCTGGTGCGGGGAGCGCCCGCGCCGTGGCGAGGCGCAGGCGGTCTGCTGCTCGGGCCGGGCGACGCGGTGGCCGAGCCGCTGTTCGGCGTCGCGCTGCTCTCGCGCCGGCCGGTGCGGGCGTGGAGCACCCTGGCGCTGGGAGCGGGCCACGGACGGCTGGTGCTGCGCGCGCCGGACCCCCGCTCGGGGCGGGCGCGCTGGTGGTCCTTCCCCGACGAGCCCCGGGTGGCGATCGCCGCGGAGATCGAGGGGGGCGTCACCGTCGCGGCGACCCACCTGTCCTTCTTCCCCCCGACGGCCGTACTCCAGCTGCGCCGGGTGCGCCACTGGCTCGCCCAGGCCCCCGGCCCGGTGCGGCTGCTCGTCGGCGACCTCAACCTGCCGGGCCGGCTGCCGGCGATCGTGGCCGGAGGAGAGCCGCTGGCGCTCGGGGCGACGTTCCCCGGCTCCTCGCCGCGCCTGCAGCTCGACCACGTGCTGGCGCTGCAGGGGGAGGTGGCCGCGACGCCGGTGGAGGCCCGCCTGGCGCTGGGCGACCACCGGCCCGTGGTGGTGGACGTGACGGGGGGCGGCCTGGGTTGAGGCCTTGCGCACGACCGGGCGCTGGCGCACAGGTTGTTGCCGCTGCACAGGATGCTGCAGGGACGCAGAATGCTGCGGCCGCGCAGGATGCTGCACCCGTCACCGGGAACAGGCGATCTCGTGGGGCTGGCGCAACATCTCGAGGCGCTGCAGCATCCTGAGGCGCCGGAGCGACCTCGGGCCGATCGCCTCGCCACGGGGGCTACCCGCCCTGGCCCTCGCGCTCCCCGTCGCCCAGCCGGAACCACTCGACGACCACGGGTTCGTGCTCGCGCAGCTCCCACGCGGGGTCTCCGGCGTCAGCACGGACATGGGCGGTGGTCTCGCGCCAGAACGCTTCGTGGGCCCGGCGCCACTGCGCGGCGTCGGCGAAGCCCTCCCCCTCGTCACGCGCCACGTCGTCGCCCACCTCGGACAGCGGGACGACCGTCACGCGGGTGGTCTCCACGACGCCGTGGACCCCTCCGGCGTGGTCGGTCAGCGCCAGCAGCTCCCCCACCCGCGGCAGCGGATCGCCGCCGAGGTACTCGACCGCCAGCGACGACGTCGCGGTCTTCTCCCCGCGCAGCACCGCGTCCACCAGCCGGTCACCCAGCCCACCGTCGCCGTCGTAGCCGAAGGTCATGGGGCGCAGGTCGGGGCGGTAGGCGGTCACGGGGCGAGCGTAGGCGGCAGCCGCTCCGCGGGAGGTGCGCGGGACCTGTTGTTGACTGATCGTTCATCCATGAATTAGCGTCTCGCCATGGCCAGGCCTCGCTCCTTCGACGCCGACGTGGTGGTGACCGTCGCCGCTGGCGTCTTTCGGCGCCTCGGCTACGAGGCCGCGTCGGTGGACGCCCTCGTGGCGGCGACCGGGCTGCACCGGGGCAGCCTGTACGGAGCCTTCGGCAGCAAGCGGGGACTGTTCGTGGCCGCCCTGCGCGACGTGGTGACGAATCGCCGCACCGACGACGACGCCCTGGACCTCGCGCTCGTCGCAGCCCTCGAGCTGGCGCCCCGAGACACCGAGGTCAGAGAGCTCCTCGCCGCTGCCTGCGAGGGCATCGACGACCTCGCCGGTGGGCGCGCTGGCGCCCTGGGGGCACGCCTGCTGGACCGCGCCGGACTGGATGACGCCGGGCTGGACCGCACCGACACCCCACGACCGACCAGCTCTGGGAGGAGCACCCGATGGCACGCGTGATGATCGACGAGGCGACGATGACCGTCCGGCTGGAGGGCCTGCACCGGCTGTGGGGCTTCAAGCGCCGCATCACCGTGCCGTGGGACCACGTACGAGGGGCGACGGTGGATCCCGGTGTCGTCGCCGAGCCCAAGGGCCTGCGGTCGCCCGGTCTGGGCCTCGGTCGGGTCGCGACGATCGGCACGTTCTACCGCGACGGCGAGCGCCAC
>JARIBR010000061.1 GCA_029258695.1 Quadrisphaera sp. | reverse complement strand
CCGGCGCCGACGTCATGGTCACCTCGGACCTGCGCCACCACCCCGCGTCGGAGTCCCGCGACGCGCACCACGGGCTGGCGCTCATCGACGTGGCCCACTGGGCGAGCGAGTGGCCCTGGCTCTTCGGCGCCGCCGAGCAGCTGGCCACCGCGCTGGGCGGCGCGGGCATCCACGTGGACGTCGACGGCAGCCGGCGCCGCACCGACCCGTGGACGTTCCACCTGCCCAGCAGTGGCAGCCTGCTCCGATGACCTCGGCCCCCCTCGCGCAGCAGATCCAGCTGTTGGACGTCGCGGAGCTGGACGTGCGCGCCGCCCGCCTGGCCCACTCCAAGCGCACCCTCCCGCAGCTCGCCGCCCTGGCAGGGCTGGCCTCGCGCGAGGCCGAGCTGCGCGACGACCTGGTGCGCGCGCGGACCACGTCCTCGGACGTCGCCCGTGAGCTCGCGCGCGCCGACGACGCCGTGCGCCAGGTGCGCGAGCGGGCCGACCGCAACAGGGCCCGGCTGGAGGGCGGTGCGTCGCCGCGGGACGCCGAGGCGCTGACGAAGGACCTCGAGGCGCTCGCCCGCCGCCAGGACGAGCTGGAGGAGGACCAGCTGGAGATCATGGAGCGCGCCGAGGCCGCCGCGCAGGCTGCCGCCTCGCTCGAGGCCGCGGCGCAGGCCGCCGCTGCCGAGCGCGCCGAGCTGGTCGCGGCCCGCGACGCGGCGGCGGCGGCCATCGACACCGAGGGTCGAGCGGTCCTCGCCCGCCGGGCCACCGCGGTGATGGGTCTCGACGCCGACCTCGTGGCTCTCTACGACGACCTGCGCCGACGCACCGGGCGAGGGGCGGCAGCCCTGCAGGGAACCACGTGCGGGGCGTGCCGCAACCAGCTCAGCGTCACGGAGATGGAGCGCGTGCGCGCGGCCCCCGCCGACGCGGTGGTCCGCTGCGAGGAGTGCGAGCGCATCCTCGTGCGCGTCCCGGAGCAGCCCGCCGGCGGCATCGCGTGAGCGGGCGCCTGCTGCGCGTCGAGGCGGACGGCGGCTCGCGGGGCAACCCCGGGCCCGCCGGCTACGGCGCGCTGGTGCGCGACGGCGAGAGCGGGGAGGTGCTGCGCGAGGCCGCGGAGGCGATCGGGCGGGCCACCAACAACGTCGCGGAGTACCGCGGGCTCCTCGCCGGCCTGCGGGCCGCTCACGAGCTCGACCCGGGCGCGCGCGTCGAGGTGGCCATGGACTCCAAGCTCGTCGTCGAGCAGATGTCCGGTCGGTGGAAGATCAAGCACGCCGACATGCGTGCGCTCGCCGCCGAGGCGGGGCAGGTCGCACGCTCCTTCCCCTCCGTGAGCTACCGCTGGATCCCCCGTGCGCAGAACTCCGCGGCCGACGCCCTGGCCAACCAGGCCATGGACGCCGCGGCGGACGGGCGCGTGTGGTCCGCCGCGGAGCCCGCGCCGCCACCGCTGCCCGACGACGAGGGCCTCCCGGGGGTCGCGGGTGACGACCTCTCACCGTCCGACGCCTGGGACGTCCTGGCGGGCGACGCCCGTGCGGTGCTCGTCGACGTGCGGACCGAGCCCGAGTGGGTCTTCGTCGGCCTGCCGGACCTCCAGCGCCTCGGCAAGCGCGTCGTGACGGCGTCGTGGTCGACCTGGGGCTCGGGGCCCGACCCGCGCTTCCTCGAGAACATCGACGGCGTGCCCCGCGACGCCCCGGTGCTCTTCCTGTGCCGCTCCGGGCACCGCTCCGCGGCCGCGGCGCAGGCGGCAGCCCGAGCGGGGTGGCGCCGCGCCCACAACGTCGCCGGGGGCTTCGAGGGCGACCTCGACGCCGCCGGCCACCGCGGGCTCGGCGGCTGGAAGAGCGCCGGGCTCCCCTGGCGTCAGGGCTGAGGACCGGTCAGCACGACGGTGAGCCGGCGCGGGCGTCCCTCGCGCTCGTCGTCCAGCTCGACGGTGAACGCCTGCGCGGCGCGCTGCGCCAGCGCGTCGACGCTGCGCGGCGCGGGCCCGGACTCGAGCAGGTGGCGCACGAGCAGCCCCCGGGAGTGCTTGGCGTGGTGGCTGACCACCGTGCGCTCACCGCGCGGGTCCTCGCTGACCACGGCCACCTCGACCACGCGGTGCGCCACGGCCCTCGGGGGCGCCCAGGCGGCGGCGTACGCGGCGGAGCGGGCGTCGAGGACCACCTGCCCCTCGGTGAGCAGCGGGTCCAGCTCGGCGGACAGCCACGGGCGCCACGCGCGCGCCAGCGGCCCGACGCCGGGCAGGTCGACCCCCATCGACAGCCGGTGGGCCGGGACGCGGTCGCGCAGGGTCAGGAGCCCGTAGGCGGCGCTCACGACGCGGACGCTCCCCGTCGCGCGCCGCCGCGCGGCGCTGCTCAGCGAGCCCAGGTCCAGGGCGTCGTAGAGCACGCCGGTGAACAGCGAGCCGGCCTCGCGGGCGGGTTCGCTGCTCCAGCGGGTGTTGGCCCCCACCTCCTGCGCCGTCGACGGCCCCGCCCCCAGGACGGCGAGGGCGCCCGGGTCGGCGCTGACGCGGGCCAGGGCCTCGAGCACGCCCCGCCGGCGGTCGGTCAGGGCGGGGTGGGCCAGCGCGGCGAGGTCGAGGGGACGTCCGCGCGTCGCGGCGAGCTTGCGTTCGGAGGGCGGGAGGAGCACGAGCACGTCGTCACTGTGCCCTGCGGCTGACCTGCGGGGCGGCGCGGGGCGGTGCCCGCCGGCGCGGAGCGGCTAGGCTCACCGGCGCGGAGGAGCTGGTCGGGTGGCCGCGTCGACACGTCGCGGGGGTTCTGCGGAGCGCTCGTGGCGGGGTCGCCGAGGAACGTCCGGGCTCCGCAGAGCAGGGTGGTGGGTAACGCCCACCCGGGGTGACCCGCGGGAAAGTGCCACAGAGAACAGACCGCCCCCGGCCGCTCCGTCAGGAGGGGTCGGGAGCAAGGGTGAAACGGTGGTGCAAGAGACCACCAGCACCCCCGGTGACGGGGGTGGCTCGGCAAACCCCACCCGGAGCTAGGCCGAACAGGGGGCGCTCGAGGGCTGCTCGCCCGAGCTCCCGGGTAGGCCGCTGGAGGGCGCCGGTGACGGCGCCCCGAGATGGATGGTCACCACCCCGGTCCCGGCGACGGGTCCGGGGGACAGGACCCGGCGTACAGACCAGCTCCTCCGCACCCCACCGTCTGTGCGGCGCGGTCCCGGGCAGGCACGTCCTCCGACGGACGGCGCCGCCCCGCGACCGGGGGCGGCGCCGTCCGTCGTGACCGCGACGGTCAGTTCTTGAAGGCGTCCTTGAGGTGCTCGCCGCGCTGCTTCATGTCGCCGGAAGCCTGGTCCTTCTTGCCCTCGGCGCGCTTCTCGTCGTCGCCCGACGCAGCTCCGGAGACCTCCTCGACCTTGCCGCGGGCCTTCTCCGCCGCGTTGCTGATCTTGTCGCTCGCGCTCATCGTCGCTCCTCGTCACCTCGGCGAGGAGCCGCCGGGCCCGGTGCCCCGCATGGTGCGTCCTCGCCGGCCCAGGATAGGACGGTCCCTCGACGTGGCGCTGGTCGCACGCCGGCCTCCTGCCTTTGGGTGACTGGTGCGACACACAAAGTGACACCGTGGAAAGGGGTCTGCGGCGGCGGAGAATCGTTACGCTGTTCCCATGGGACGACGGGTCGAGCGGCCAGCGCGCCGCGGCGCCCTCCGCCTGGCCCACCCGGCCGAGGGCATCGCCCTGTCGGTGGCCGGCGCTCTCATCCTCGCCACCGTGTGGACGAGCGTCCAGGGCGGTGACGGCCCGTCCGGCGCGCTCAGCGCCTCCGGTGCCTCCATGGTGGAGATCACGCCGACCGCCGGCTCACCGCTGCAGGCCTCCTCGGACCCCCTGAGCAGCAAGGACGCCGCCAGCTACCCCTCGGCGCTGCTGCGCCCCGAGGCGGCCCAGGCACAGGTGGGGCTCGGCGTCATGGCGCCGGGCAGCAGCCCTCCCCAGACCTCCGCACCGGGCGACCCGGCCGCGACGACGCCGGGTGCCGACCCCGGGTCGGCCGAGCCGGACGACGAGACCGTGACCACGCCGGAACGCCCCTCGACCCCCAGCACGTCCACGGCGACCGAGGCGCCCAGCACCGCGACGCCCACCACACCGGTGCCACCGGTCGAGCCGACGCCGCCGGACGAGCCGCCGGAGGACGACCCGGCGCCACCCCCACCACCGAGCGACGACCCGGCCCCCGAGCCGACGGACAGCCCATCGGTGCCCACCAGCCAACCGGAGCCGGACGATCCGCCGCCGGGCTCCTCGCCGGGCAACGGCACGAGCGCTCCGCCCGCGGCGCCGGGCGCCGGGGCGGCAGCCGCTCCGAGCACCGCCTCCGCGGCCCGCAGCGGCGCCGAAGCCTCCGACTGACCGTCGGCGAGGGGCGCCCGGGCGCCTCAGACCCGCGAACGCTCCACGGCGAGCACGGCGGCGCCGATGATGCCCGCCTGGTTCTGCAGCGCTGCGGGCACGATCCTGGCTCGCGTCCGCACCCGGGGCAGGAACTTGTCCGCCTTCTTCGACACCCCGCCGCCCACGACGATGAGGTCGGGCCACAGCACCCGCTCGACGGCCGCGAAGTACCTGGACAGGCGCTTGGCGTACTTCTTCCACGACCAGTCGTTCTTCTCCCGAGCCGCGTCGGAGGCCCTGCTCTCCGCGTCGTGCCCGTCGACCTCGAGGTGGCCGAGCTCGCTGTTGGGCACCAGGAGCCCGTCGACGAGCAGCGCCGTGCCGATGCCCGTGCCGAGGGTCGCCAGCACCACGACGCCCTCGACGCCCGCGGCCGCGCCGAACCGGGCCTCGGCCATCCCGGCGGCGTCGGCGTCGTTGACCACGGTGACCGCACGGCCGGTGGCGTCGGCGAGCAGCGAGGCCACGTCGGTGCCGATCCACGAGGGGTCCACGTTGGCCGCGGTGCGAGCCACCCCGCCCTGGACCACCGCCGGGAAGGTGACCCCGAGCGGCATCCGGCGCTTCATCGCCGTGCTGACCCCGCCGTCGGCCACCCGCCCGCCCGGCAGGGCGTCGAGCACCTGGTCCAGCACCTGCGCGACGACCGCCGTGACCTTCTCCGGGGTGGACGGGGAGGGCGTGGGCAGGCGCACCCTCTCGGTCACCAGCTCGCCGGTCGTGACGTCCACCCCGGCGCCCTTGATGCCCGAGCCGCCGATGTCGATGCCGAGGGCGAGGCGGGCCTTCGACCGCCGGCTCGCCGCCTCCTGGGTCGCTGCGCGCGTGGGCTGGGTGCTCGTCATGCCGGGCACCCTAGCCATCGCCGCTGATCTCACACGAGCGTGAGGATCTCCGCGCCGGTGTCGGTGACCACCAGCGTGTGCTCGTACTGGGCGGTGCGCTGGCGGTCGGCGGTGACCACCGTCCACCCGTCGTCCCACATCGTCCACGCCGGCGGGCCCAGGGTGATCATCGGCTCGACGGTGAAGGTCATGCCGGGCTCGATCACGTCGTCGTGCTCGGGCGCGGAGTCGTGGTGGGGGATCACCAGGCCGGAGTGGAACGCGGTGGAGATCCCGTGCCCGGTGAACTCGCGCACCGAGCCGTACCCGGCGCGGCGAGCGTGCTTCTCGATGACGCGCCCGATGACGTTGACGCGCCGGCCCGGACGGACCGCGTCGATGCCGCGCTCCGTGCACTCGCGGGCCACGGTCATCAGCCGCTGGCTCACCGGGTCGATCTCGCCGACCGCGAACGTCGCGTTGGTGTCCCCGTGGACCCCCACGCCGTCCACCACGAGGTAGGCCGTGATGTCGACGTTGACGATGTCGCCCTCGGCGAGCACGGTGGAGTCGGGGATGCCGTGGCAGACCACCTCGTTGACGGAGGTGCACAGCGACTTGGGGAAGTGGCGGTAGCCCAGCGTCGAGGGGTAGGCCCCGGCGGCGACGAGGAACTCGTGGCCCACGCGGTCCAGCTCGTCGGTGGTGACGCCGGGCACCACCGCGTCACCGACCGCGGCGAGCGCGCGGGCGGCGAGCCGGCACGCCACCCGCATCCGCGCCAGGGTCGCCTCGTCGGTGACGTGGCTGCCGGTGAAGGGCGCGGGGGCGTCACGGTCGACGTACCCGGGGCGGGCGATGGACGCCGGGACCGGGCGGCGGGGGCCGATGGTGCCGGGCACGAGCGTGCCCAGCGGTGCGCCGGCCTCGCCACGCCCCTCGGGTGGGCGGGCGGCCGGCGCGAGCGACGGGGTGTGCATGGCGGCCATCGTAGGAGGGGCCACGATGGGGGCATGAGCGAGCAGTACTGGTTCAACATGAAGACGTCCACCGTCGAGGTGGGTCACCGCAGCGACCACAGCCAGCTGCTGGGTCCCTATCCCACCCGGGAGGACGCCGAGGCGGCGCTGGCGACCGCCGCCGCGCGGACCGAGGCCTGGGACGCCGAGGACGAGTGAGGGCCGTCACCGCGGCCGGCCCGCTGTGCGTGATGCTGGCGCCCGCGCCGGTCACCGGGCACGTCGTGCCGTTCTCCGCGCTCGCCGCCGAGCTGGTGGCCCGGGGCCACGACGTGCGGGTGCACACCACGACCAAGCACGCGCCGCGCTTCACGGCGGTCGGAGCCCGCGTCGTGCCGTGGCGCGCCGCCCCGGACGTCGACGACGCCGACCTCCCGGCGACCTTCCCCGCCCTGGACGGTCTGCACGGTCGATCGCGCTTCGGCGGGGAGCTCGAGACCTTCTTCGTCGGGACGGCCGGCGCCCAGCTCGAGGACCTGCTGGGCGCGTTCTCCGAGGAGCCGTGGGACGCCCTCGTCGGTGACGCGGCCAGCTGGGGCGCCGCGCTCGCGGCCGAGGTGCTCGACGCACCGTGGGCGACGCTGAACATCCTCCCCTTCGTCGGGCGCAGCCGGCACCTGCCCCCGCCGGGGCTCGGGCTGGCGCCGGCGCGCGGCCCCCTGGGCCGTGCCCGCGACGGCGCCCTGCGCTCGGTCAGCGCGCTGTCGCTGCGCGCGCTGCAGCGCCGCTGGGACGTCGAGCGCACCGCCGCGGGCCTGGAGCCGGGTCGCTCGGTGGTCCGCTCGGTGGTCTCCCCGGACCTGCTCATGACGTGCGGCGTGCCGTCCCTGGAGCTCCCGCGCCCGGACCTGCCCGCGCAGGTCCACTTCATCGGCCGGCTCACGCCCGCCGGCGCGCAGGTCACGCGCCCGCCGTGGTGGCCCGAGGTGCTCGAGGCCGTCGAGAGCGGCCGTCCCGTCGTGCACGTCACCCAGGGCACGCTGCACACCGACCCGTCGATGCTGCTGAGCCCCACCCTGGCAGCGCTCGGCGCCGGCGAGGCCCTCGTGGTCGCCATCACGGGGCGCCCCGGTCACACCTCGCTGCCCTTCGAGGTTCCCGACGGGGTCCTCGTCACCGACCTGCTGCCCTACGAGCACCTGCTCCCGCTCACGTCGGTGACCGTCACCAACGGCGGCTGGGGCGGCGTGCTGGCCTCCCTCGCGCACGGGGTGCCGCTGGTGGTCGCCGGGCGCGACGCCGACAAGCCCGAGGTCGGCGTGCGGGTGGCGACGTCGGGGGTGGGCATCGACCTGCGCACCGACCAGCCGCGCCCGGCCCAGGTGGGGCGGGCGGTGGGCTCGGTGCTGCGCGAGCCCCGCTACGCCGAGGCAGCCCGCCGCGTGGCCGCCGACCTCGACGCCCACGACGGGCCAGCGGAGGCCTCGCTCCTCGTCGAGACCCTCGCCCGCACCGGCCAACCGCTGCTGCGCCACGGGCCCTCCCCGTGGTGACGGGCCGTCCTGCGCATCAGCGGCGCAGCCGGGGCAGCACCTCGCGGCCGTAGGCCTCCAGCCACCGCTCCTGGTCCTCCCCGACGTCGTGGACGTAGATCCGGTCGAAGCCCAGGTCGGCGTAGGACTGCAGCCGGGCCCGGTGCGCGTCGAGGTCGGGGCTGATGAGCAGGCGCCCGGCGAAGTCCTCCGGGCGCACCAGCGCAGCCATCGCGGCGAAGTCGTGGGGCGAGCGGACGTCGCCCTTGGGGAAGGCCATGCCGCCGTTGGGCCACCGCGTCACGGCGTTGGTCAGCGCCTCCTCCTCGGTGGGGGCCCAGGAGGCGTGGACCTGGAGGGCCTTCGGCATCGTCTCCGGGTCCCGGCCCACCTCGCGGGCGCCGTCCGCGAAGCGTTCGAGGAGCATCGCCAGCTTCTCGCGCGGCGCCGCGGGGGTGATGATGCCGTCGGCGTGGCGACCGGCCCGCTTGGCGTTGATCGGCCCGGCCGTGGCGACGAGCACCGGGGGAGGCGCCGCGGGCATCGTCCACAACCGCGTGGTCCCCATCGAGTAGTGCTCCCCGGAGTGCTTGACGTCCCTCCCCGCCATCGAGGCGTCGAAGAGACGCTTGATGAGGTCCACGGCCTCGAAGAGCATCGCCGAGCGCACACCCACCTCCGGCCAGCGCGGCGCGACGACGTGCTCGTTCAACGCCTCACCGGCCCCGATGCCCAGCCACGTGCGACCCGGGTACATCGCCTCCTGGGTCGCCGCGGCCTGCGCGAGGATCGCGGGGTGCATCCGGAAGGCGGCGCTCGCCACCCCCGGCCCGAGGTCGCCGGTGGTGCGCTGGCCGATCGCGGAGAGCACCGACCACACGAACGGTGACTGGCCCTGCGAGGGCACCCACGGAGCGAAGTGGTCGGCGGCCATCACCCCGGAGAAGCCGTGGCGCTCGGCGCTCGCGGCGAACGTCACGGCGTCGGTCGGGGCGAGCTGCTCGAGGGCGGCGGCGTAGCCGATCGTCAGGTCAGGCACACCCCGACGCTAGTGCGCGCCCCGTGAGCTCTCCCGCCGCTCAGCGCTCGACGGTGTGCTCGGGGCCGGGGAAGGCCCGTGAGCGGACCTCCTGCGCGTAGGCGCCAGCCGCCTCCAGCAGCGCCTCGCGCAGGCGCCCGTAGGCCTTCGCAAGACGCGGCGCGCCCTGGGTCATCCCCGCCATGTCGAGCCACACGAGCACCTGCCCGTCGGTGCCCGCTCCCGCACCGATGCCGATGGTCGGGATCTCCAGCGCGGCGCTGACGCGAGCCGCCAGCGGTCCGGGGACCACCTCGAGGACGACCGCGAACGCGCCGGCCTCCTGGAGGGCGACGGCGTCGGCCATCAGCGCGTCGCCGGCGTCCCCGCGCCCCTGCACGCGAGGCCCGCCGAGGTGGTGGACCGCCTGGGGGGTGTACCCGAGGTGGCCCATCACCGGGATACCGGCGTCGGTGACCGCCCGCACCCGGTCGACCATCGCCGCGCCCCCCTCGAGCTTCACGGCGTGGGCCAGGCCCTCCTTCATGAGGCGCACGGAGGTCTCCACGGCCTGCTGGGGGCTCACCTGGTAGCTGCCGAACGGCAGGTCGGCCACGACCAGGGGGCGTCCGGTGCGCCCTGCGACGGCGCGCACGTGGGGGAGCAGGTCCTCGATGGTGACCGGCAGCGTGGTGGCGTGGCCGAGGAGGTTGTCACCGATGGAGTCCCCGACGAGGAGCACGTCGATGCCGGCCTCGTCGAAGACCGCCGCGGTGGGGGCGTCGTAGGCGGTGAGCATGGTGATGGGCTGCCCGACGGCCTTCATCGCCGCCAGGTGGTGCACGCGGACCCGCTTCGCGGCGATCGGCGGGGACTTCTCGGTGCCTCGCGGCACGGCGGCGTCGCTCATCGGGCCTGCCCCTCGCTCCAGCGGCTGGTGACGGGCAGGCGGCGGTCGCGCCCGAAGGCGACCGCGCTGACCTTCGGGCCGGGCGCGAACTGGCGCCGCTTCCACTCCGCGCGGTCCACGAGCGTCACCACCTGGTCGACCACGCCGGGCTCGAACCCGGCCTCGACCAGCTCCGCGCGGCCCAGCGCACGCTCGACGTAGCCCGACAGCAGGGGGTCCAGGATCTCGTAGGGGGGCAGGGAGTCCTGGTCGGTCTGCCCCGGGGCGAGCTCGGCGGACGGCGCCTTGGTGATGGTGCTCTCCGGGATGGGTTCCCGCTCGCCGCGGCGCCGCGCGTCGGCGTTGCGCCAGCGCGCCAGCTCCCAGACGAGCAGCTTCGGCACGTCCTTCAGCGGTGCGTACCCCCCGACGGAGTCGCCGTAGAGCGTGGAGTAGCCCACCGAGAGCTCGGACTTGTTGCTCGTGGCCAGCACGAGGTGGCCCTCGGAGTTGCTCAGCGCCATGAGCGCGGTGCCGCGCACCCGCGCCTGGAGGTTCTCCCCGGCCACCGGGGACAGCTCGACCGCCGCGGACACGTGCTCGGTGAAGGAGTCGACCATCGGGGCGATGGGCACGACCCGGTAGTCGCAGCGCAGGCGCTCGGCGAGGTCGTCGGCGTCGTCGCGGCTGTGCGCCGAGGAGTACGACGACGGCAGGGAGACCCCGGTCAGGCCGCCCGGCCCGAGCGCGTCGACGGCGATCGCGGCGACGACGGCGGAGTCGATGCCCCCGGACAGGCCCAGCGCCACGCGGGTGAAGCCGTTCTTGCGCACGTAGTCGCCCAGGCCCAGGACGAGGGCCGACCACAGCGCCGCGGTCTCCTCCAGGGGCTCGGCGAGCGGCGCCTCGAGCGGCTCGTACGCCGCGACGGGGTCCTCGCTGACCACGTGCACCACAGCGGCGCTCCCCGGTGCGTGGGCGGCGGTGCGGTCGGGGGCGTCGACGTCGACGACGAGCAGGGTCTCGACGAGCTGCGGCGCGCGCGCCAGCAGGGCGCCGTCGGGGGCGACGACGAGGGAGGCGCCGTCGAAGACCAGCTCGTCCTGCCCGCCGACGGCGTTGAGGTAGGCCAGCGGGCACCCGGCCTGCGCCGCGCGCCGGCGCGTCAGCTCCAGGCGCACGTCGTCCTTGCCGCGCTCGAAGGGCGAGCCGTTGAGCACCAGGACCAGCTCGGCGCCGGCGCTGGCGTACCGGGCCACGGGGCCGCCGTCGCGCCACAGGTCCTCGCAGATGGCCAGGGCCACGTCCACCCCGCGCACCCGCACCATGACCAGGGCCTCGCCGGGGACGAAGACCCGGAACTCGTCGAAGACGCCGTACGTGGGCAGCACGTGCTTGGCGTAGCGGGCCACCACGCGGC
>JARIBR010000051.1 GCA_029258695.1 Quadrisphaera sp. | reverse complement strand
GTGGAGATGAACAGCGCCGCCACGAGCACCGCGATGATCGCGAGGAAGAAGCGGGCGGGGATGACGGCGTTGATGTCGGTGTAGCCGGCCCCCTGGACGAAGGCGGCGGTGCCGTCCACCAGCGTGGAGTAGCGGTCGAGGAAGTAGGAGACCGCCTGCAGCAGCGCGAGCACCGCAGCGATGATCGCCAGCTGCACCCGGGCGGTCTTGGTGGTGCGCTCGCCGGGACCCTGCAGGCGCAGCCCGCCGTACAGGTAGTGCACGGCGGCGGCGGCGAGCAGCGAGAGCACCGCGACGGCGGTGAGGAAGCCGAGCAGGAAGGTGACCGCCGGGAGGGTGAAGACCCACAGGCTGATGTCTTGGCCGAACTCCTCGTCCACCGCGCCGAAGGGGGTGCGGTTGAGGAAGAGCAGCACCGTCGACCACTGCGCGGCCGCGGACGTCCCGGCGAAGAGCCCCAGCAGCGCGGGCAGGGCGATGATGACCACCTTGCGCAGCGGCTCGAGGCTCTCGCGGTAGCGGTCGAGGTTCTGGGCCTCCTGCGAGACCGGCGCGTACACGGGCCGGCTGCGGTAGGCGATGGTCATGCTCGCCGCGACGGCCACGGCCATGATCAGCCCGGCGATGACGAAGAGGATCGCCTGGGTGATCAGCCGGGTGAGGTAGACGCTGTCGAAGCCGACCTGCTGGAACCAGGCGAACTCCGTGTACACCCCGGAGGCCAGCGAGATCAGCAGCAGGACGGCGCCGACCACCAGGGCGGTGGGGAGCAGCGCGCCGCGGCGGCGCGTCCCGGCGGGAGCGCTCCTGGGCGGCGGTGGGGCGGGGGACGCAGTGCTCAAGGGTTCACCTGGGGTCTCGGTCGTCACGGCCGGCAGCAGCCGGCGGGCGGTCGGGGCGCTTCGTGCGTGACGCGTCGGCGTGCGTCATGGATCAACAGTAGTCGCGGACCCTGGGAACGCCCGCGTCAGCGACCGGAGGCCGCCGCCGGGGCGCGCGGGACCGGCGCCCCTGCCACCGCGCAGGAGACGGTCAGGATCCGGCGGCGCAGGTCGCCAGCGCGTCGGTCTCCCCGCGCCCGACGGCCTCCACCGCGTCGCGCGCCTGGCCGAGGTCCGCGACGGGGACGACGACCAGTCCTGCCGGCGCGCCGCGCACCACCTCGTCGCAGTTGCCCTCCGGCGCCAGGAACGCGTCGGCGCCGGCGCTCCGAGCCGCGGCCATCTTCTCGGTGATGCCCCCGATCGGGCCGACGGCGCCGGTGACGTCGATGGTCCCCGTGCCGGCCACGGCCTGCCCGCCCGTCATCGGCCCCGGCGTGAGCCGGTCGACGATCCCCAGGGCGAACATCAGCCCCGCGCTGGGGCCGCCGATGTCGTCCACCGCGATGTCCACCTCCACGGGCAGCGCGCGGCGGTCGACGTCCACGTCCACCCCGACGCCCAGCTGGACGCTCGTCGCGGCGTCATCGGGTGCCGCCTGCGTCGGGACCTCGAGGGTCACGTCCTCGCCGTCGCGGCGCACCGTGAGCGCCACCGTGCGCCCCGCCGGCCCGGCGTCGAGCGCGGCGCGCAGCCCGGCGAGGCCGTCGACCTCCTCCCCGTCGAGGGCGAGCACCACGTCCCCGGGGCGCAGCGCCCTCGCGGCCAGGGAGCCCTCGTCCACCGCGGCGACGGTGACGGTGGTGGGCACGTCGTACCCGAGCTCGGTCAGCGCCGCGGCCGTGGCGCTGTCCTGGCTGTTCGTCATGTCCGCCGTGTCGCGCGCCTCCTCCTCCTGCGCGGTCGTGCCGGGGGCGAACAGCAGGTCGTAGGGGATCGCGGTGCGGCTCGGCAGCAGCCACGCGGCCACGAGGCTCGGCAGGTCCACCGAGCCGCCGGGGCCCCCGGAGATCGAGACGGTCGTGAGGTCGAGCGACCCCGTCGTGGGGTAGGTGGTAGCACCGGTGATCGCGATGAGATCGCGGCCGTCCTGGCTCCCGAGGGTGTCGACCACCGGGCCAGGCCGCTCCACGACGTAGGGCACCGGGAGGGCGATGCCGGCGCCGGCGACGACCAGCGCGAGGGCCCCGGCGACGCCAGCGGCCCGTGACCGGTGGCGGGCCCGCTCGGACGGCTCGGCCGTCTCGGACAGCTCGCCCTGCTGCGACGGGGCGCGCGGGACGTCGACGCCGTCTCCCTGCTCGTCCACCGCGCTCCTCTCGTCGTCGGGCACCTCTCCCCCCGGTACGTCGCTCTGGGGCACGTCGCTCTCGGGCACCAGGGCGCCGAGACGCTGCCCGGTGCGCGGGCAGCGGACGACCCCACCGCACGCTGGGCGCCGACGCTCGGCGTGGGTACCGTGGGGGGCTGCGCCCGAGCGCCCGGCCGGCCTCCCGGCCGAGCCATCATCGCTCACCGGCGCGCAGGCAGCCGCGCCCGCCAGGGCGCGCCGCGCGAGGCGGTCCGAGCCGGTCGTGCGCCCCGCCGCCCGAACCACGCTGGAGATTCCCGTGCCCGACTCCCCGCAGGACCCCGACGACGCCGCGCGAGGCGACGAGCCGGTCGACCCCTTCACCGAGCTGTTCCGCCAGCTCGGTGGTCAGGTGCCCGGTGGTCAGGCACCCGGCGCCGGGCAGGGCGGGTCGCGCTCCCCCGGGCCGATCGGGTCCGAGGCGACGGGCAACACCGGCGGCTCTGGCGGCTCGGACGGCGGGGCCGGTGGTGGTGCCGGAGGTCTGGGGGACCTGTTCGCCGCCCTCTCCGGAGGTGCCATCCCCGGGGCCGGCGGTCCGCTCGGACCCGGCGGCATCGACCCCGCTGAGCTCATGGCCAAGCTGCAGGGCGACCCCGCCGCGATGGCCCAGGTGATGGGGCAGGTCCAGAAGATGATGGCCTCGGCCGGTGACGGACCCGTCAACATGACGCTCGCCCACGACCTGGCGCGCCAGAGAGCGGTGACCGGCGGTGACCCGAGCCCCGGCGAGAAGGCCGACCGGGACGTCGCCGAGGCCCTGCGCCTCGCCGACCTCTGGCTCGGACCGGTCACCGACTTCGCGTCGCCGACCGCGCGCACCCGGGCGTGGTCCCGCTCCCAGTGGGTGGAGGCGACGATGCCCACCTGGCAGCGCCTCGTCGAGCCCGTCGCCTCGTCCGTGGCCGACGCCGTGGCCTCCGCGATGGCCGAGCAGGCGCCCGAGGAGATGCGCGGGATGCTCGCCGGCGTCGCACCGATGATGCGCAGCCTCGGCGGTTCCGTCTTCGGCATGCAGCTCGGGCAGGCCATCGGCGGTCTCGCCCGGGAGGTCGTCTCGACCTCCGACGTCGGCCTCCCGCTGACCGACGGGTCCGTCCTGGCCCTCGTGGTCGCGAACGTCGAGGAGTTCGCGCAGGCGTCCTCGGTGCCGGTGGACGAGGTCCGCCTCTTCCTGGCCCTGCGCGAGGACGCCCACGCGCGGCTCTTCGCTCACGTGCCGTGGCTGCGCTCCCACCTCGTGGGCGCCGTGGAGCAGTACGCCCGCGGCATCGTCATCGACACCTCCCGCATCGAGGAGGCCGTCTCCCGGGTGGACCCCTCGGACCCCGCCGCGCTCCAGGAGGCGCTGCGCTCGGGGATGTTCGAGCCCGAGCGCACGCCCACGCAGGTCTCCGCGCTGGACCGCCTCGAGACGTCGCTGGCGCTCGTGGAGGGCTGGGTCGACGAGGTGACCGCCGCCGCCGCGAGCGCCCTGCCCCACGCCGACGCGCTGCGCGAGAGCGTGCGCCGGCGCCGAGCCACGGGCGGCCCGGCGGAGGCTGCGCTCACCTCCCTCGTCGGCCTGCAGCTGCGGCCGCGACGCCTGCGGGACGCCGCACGGCTGTTCTCAGTGCTGGCGTCCGAGGGCGGGAGCGCGGCGCGCGACGGCGTGTGGAGCCACCCCGACCTGCTGCCCACCTCGGAGGACCTCGACGCCCCGGAGGGGTACTCCCAGCGACGGGGCGCCGCCGCGGAGGCCAGCGCCGACGTCGACGCCGAGCTGGCGGCGATGCTCGACGGCTCGCTGCCGGGGGTGGACGACGCGAGCGACGGCGACAGCGCTGGACCGGGTGACGGCGACGACGCGGGGCCCGAGGGACCGGCGAGCCCAGCATGAGCAGCCCAGCCAGCACGAGCAGCCCAGCCAGCACGGGCAGCCGGTCAGCGTGAGCAGCCGAGCCGGCGTCGGCGAGGCGCTCGCCGCGCCGGACCCGGCCCACGAGGACGCCGTCCGGGCGCTGACCTCCTACCGGCCCCGCGACGCGGAGCAGGGGCGATGGCGCCGGCAGTTCCTCGACCAGCTCGCGTCCCGCCCCGACGCCGCGCGGCGTGACGGGCCGCCGGCGCACCTCACCGCGTCGGTCCTGGTCCTCGACCCGCGGGCGTCGAGGACCCTGCTCGTGCACCACCGCACGGCCGGGCTGTGGGTCCAGCCCGGCGGGCACCTCGAGCGCGACGACACCACCGTGCGGGGCGCTGCGCTGCGCGAGGTGACCGAGGAGACCGGCCTGGGCCCTGACGACCTCGTCGTGCAGCGCGGCGGGGAGCCGTTCGAGCTGAGCCGCCACGGGTTCGCCTTCGGCCGCTGCACCGAGCACCTCGACGTGGTGTTCCTCGCCGTGGCGGACCCGCAGGCGCCGCTGCGCGTGAGCGAGGAGAGCGACGCGGTCAGGTGGTGGCCCCTGGACGCCCTGCCCGACGGCATCGCCGCGGACCTCCCGCCGCGCCTCGCGGCGGCGGCGCGCGAGCAGCGCTCTCAGCTCTCGGGCGGTGGCTCGTCCCACGAGGCGTCGCGCGACCCGGCGAGGTAGCCCTCGAGGTACCCGCGGGCGCGCTCGGCGGACGGGGTGGGGTCGAGCAGCGCGCGAAAGGCCGGTCCGTGGCCCGGCTCGCGCAGGTGCACGAGCTCGTGCAGCAGGACGTGGTCGAGCACCCAGGACGGCATGCCCCGCAGCCGGGTGGAGAGACGGATCGAGCCGTCGAGGGTGGTCGTCGAGCCCCACCGCATGCTCTGGTCGTCCGACCACGCCACGCTGGCCGGCACGGCCGCACCGCCCAGGTGGGCCTCGGACAGGGCCAGGGCCCGCGCGAGCAGAAGCTCGTCGCTCGGGCGGGTGCGCGAGCGCGCGGTGAGCACCCGCTCGGCCATCCGGTCCACCCACTCCCGCTCCTGGCGGCGCGTCAGCGTGGCGGGCACGTCCACGACGAGGCGCCCATCGCGCAGAGAGGCGCTCACGGTGCGTCGCCGACGGGTGCTCCGGCGCACCACGGCGCCAGCGATGAGCGCCTCGCGGGAGAACACCCTCGGCACGGTATCCCGATCTTGGGCGGGGACCGGTCCCTCCGCCGCGACGATCCCTCCGCCGCGACGAGGCGGGGTGCGGACCGCCGGGTGGCGGGCGAGGGCGCCGCCGTCTTGCTCCCGGCGAGAACCGGGCTTACCCTTCTGCGTCGAGGCCTCTCGGGGCTCGGGGGCGGTCCGCAGGGGAAGGCGGGACGCCGTCGGGCTCCGGGGGGTCTCGTCGTCGGTGCGGCCGGTCGTGAGGGCACGAGGTGTCGGTGGCGGGTGAGCGCTCCGTCGCCGCAGCCACCCACCCGTCCCCGGCGACGCTGCGGCACGCCGCCGGCTGGGCCCGCGCTCCCTGTGGACAACCCCGCACCCCTGTGGACGGCGTCCTGTTCCGGGGGGCGGGCTGCCCCAGACTCCGCGGGTGCTCCTTCGACTCAGGCCCGCGCTGCTGCGGGCGCGACGCGGCCCTGGCCAGCTCCAGCTGGGGCTCGACCCCGAGCGGGGCGTCGTGCTGTCCGGCCTCAGCGCCGAGGACGAGCAGGTCCTCGGCCTCCTGGACGGCACGCGCGACCTCGCGGGCGTGGTGGCTGCGGCCGACGCCGTGCCGGCGGCGCGCGTGGAGCGCATCATCGGGGTCCTCTCGCGCGCCGGCCTCCTGGTGAGCGTCCCGGAGCCCGCTGCGTCGCGGGGGCGGCCTCCGCGCACGAGCCGCGACGAGCAGCGGGCGCTGGTGCCCGACGCCCGGGTGCTCTCGCTGGTGCACGGCCACGGGGACGGGTGGGGGGTGCTCGCGAACCGGTGGCGCGCGAGCGTCCTGGTCGTCGGCGGGTCCCGGACGGGACTGGGGATCGTGCTGGGGCTCGCCGCCGCCGGTGTGGGCCGGGTCATGGTGCGTGACGGGTCGCCGGTCGGGCCCGGGGACGTCTCACCGGGCGGCTACGGGGTGGACGACGTCGGTCACCCGCGAGAGGTCCGGGCGAGGGCCCTGGTGGGCGCACGGACCCCGGTGGTCCTCACCACCGCGCCACCGAAGCCTCGGCCGCCGGACGTCGCCGTCGTGGTCGGCGCCGGGGCGCTGACGCCCACCCGGGTGGAGGAGGCGGCGAGCGGAGCGCCCGCGTACCTGCCCGTGCTGTGGCGTGAGGGCGCCGCGGTGGTCGGGCCGCTGGTGCGCCCCGGTGGCTCGGCGTGCCTGCGCTGCCTCGACCTGCACCGGGCCGCCCGCGACCCGGCCTGGCCGCAGGTGGCGGCGCAGGTCTCCGCGCGGGTCGCGGGCTCGCGCAGCAGGCCGGAGGAGCTCTCGCTCGCAGCCCAGACCGCTGCCGTGGCCGTGGTGCAGGTGCTGGCGCAGCTCGACGGCGCACCGGCCCCGGCCGCCCTGTCGGCCACCCTCGAGTGCTCGCTGCCCGACGGCCTGCTCGTGCGCCGCGCCTGGGACCCCCACCCGGCGTGCGGCTGCACCTGGCGCGAGGGCGCCGCGTGGTCGTCGTGAGCGGCGCACCCTCACCGTCGTCGCAGCGTCGTCGCTGTCGTCACAGCGTCGTCGTGGGCTCGCGCGCCGGTGAGAGGAGCCCCACCCCGCTCGCGCGTCCGCTGGCGAGCAGGCGATCACCTCGTCGGCGATGATGAACCGGTGAGCGACATCCCCCGCGGACCCCTCGGCCGTGGCCTGCGACTGGCCAGCCTCCCCGTCGGACTGGCGGGACGCCAGGCGATGGGTCTCGGTCGGCGGCTGACGGGCTCGCGCCAGGAGGAGGTCGCCGCGCAGATGCAGGCGGCCACCGCCGAGCAGCTGTTCACCGTCCTCGGACGGCTCAAGGGTGGGGCCATGAAGTTCGGGCAGGCGCTGTCCGTCCTCGAGGCGGCCCTCCCCGAGGACGTGGCCGGCCCCTACCGCGAACAGCTGGTGCGCCTGCAGGAGGCCGCTCCCCCCATGCCCGTGACCGCGGTGCACGCGGTGCTCGCGGGCCAGCTCGGCGCCGGCTGGCGCGAGCGTTTCCTCTCCTTCGACGACGAGCCGGTGGCGGCGGCATCGGTCGGGCAGGTCCACCGCGCGGTGTGGGGTGACGGGCGGGAGGTGGCCGTCAAGGTCCAGTACCCCGGGGCCGGCGCCGCCCTCGTCTCCGACCTCAACCAGGTGGCGCGCGTGGTGAAGGTCTCCGCGGGGTGGGTCCCGGGCCTCGACGTCGGGCCGGTCCTCGACGAGCTGAAGGAGCGCGTCGCCGAGGAGGTCGACTACCTCTGGGAGGCCGCGGCCCAGGACGGGTTCGCCGCGGCCTACGCCGACGACCCGGACGTCGCGGTGCCCGCCGTAATCGCCTCCAGCGAGAAGGTGCTGGTCACCGAGTGGCTGCCCGGGCGCCCCATGGCGGACGTGATCGCCCGCGGCACGCAGGACGAGCGCGACGACATGGCCCGCCGCTACCTGGAGTTCCTCGTCAGCAGCCCGCAGCGCTGCGGGCTGCTGCACGCCGACCCGCACCCGGGCAACTTCCGCGTCACCGACGACGGCAGGTTCGGGGTGCTGGACTTCGGTGCGGTCGCCCGCCTGCCCGAGGGGATGCCGCCGGCCATCGGGAGCCTGCTGTCGATGGCCCTGGACGGTGACGCCCGCGGCGTGGTCGACGGTCTGCGCGCCGAGGGGTTCATCCGTGAGGGCATCGACGTCGACGGCGGCGACCTCCTGGACTACCTCGATCCCTTCCTCGAGGTGCTGCGCCACGACGAGTTCGTCGTCGACCGCGCGTGGCTGCAGTCGATGTTCGCCTACGTCAACGACGTGAACCGCCCCGAGTGGTGGGTCTCGCTGAAGCTCAACCTGCCTCGGGAGTACGTCCTCATCTGGCGCGTCTGGGTCGGCGGCATCGGGGTGCTCTCCCAGCTCGGCGGAGAGCTACCGGTGTTCCACATCTTCGACGCCGACCTGCCCGGGTTCGCGCTGGAGGACGAGCCGGACGTCGAGCCGGAGGACGTCGGGGCCTAGCCGGTCACCCCACCGGGTCCAACGGGGAGCGGGCGCGCGAGACCACGGTGACGGGCACGCCGCCGACGAGCTCGTCGACCGTCGCAGGGACCATCGGCACGTCGAGCACCACGGTCAGCTGCACCTGGGCGCTGACACCGTCGGGGCTGCCGGTGAGGGCTCCCACCGTGAGGGTGGGGAAGTCCGCCGCCGCGTCCGTCGCGACGAGCGCCTCCTCGACAGCGGCGGTGACGGACTCGTCGCTCAGCGGGAGGCCCTCGGCGCTCGCACCGGTGGCGTAGTAGGCGGTCTCGTCGAGGGCCTGGCTGGCCTCGAGGGCCGCGGCGTCGGCCATGGCCACCAGCCGGTGGCGGGCGGTCTGGACCGAGGCGATGCCGCCGACCACCCCGAGCAGCGTCGCCACGACCACGAAGTACCCGAGGACGAGCACGGTGATGCGGCCCGCGTCGTCGCGCGGCGCCACGAGGGGCAGCACCACCCTGGTCACGAAGGCCGTCACGAGGGCCGTCACGAGCCGGTCACGGGGTGGCCCCGGGTGCGATGTACCGGTCCACCACGGCGCTGGAGCGCGAGCTGACCCTCACGCTGACGGGGACCACGGCGTCCAGGCCCGCGGGCACTCCCGGCAGGGCGACGTCGTACACGACGTCGACGAGCACCCGCGACCCGGGCGTGGTGCAGGGGCTGGGGTCGCAGGTCGCCACGACCGCGGCGCCGGCCCCGTCGTCGAAGCCCTGGTCCGCGAGCGCGAGGGCGATCACCGGGCCGGCCGCCTCCGGGGTGGTGGGGTCCGCCGCCACCGCGCGGGCCGCCCCGCGCGCTCCGGCGTCGACGGCGAAGGCTCCTGCCTGGACGCGGGCCACGACGACCACGAGGTGCACCAGCGGGAGGAGCATGACCAGGCCGACGGCGAGGAGCTCGACGATGGCGCTGCCCGCGTCGACGGCGGTGCTGCGATCCCACCGGTCGCTGTCGCTCACGGTGGGGGTAGGAGGGCGTGACCGCTCACCGTCACGGTCGTCGCGGTCCCCGCCAGGCCCACGAGCGGCAGCGGCGCGCTCGCCCTCACCTCCAGGGCGGGCGACCCTGCGATCGACGTGGGCAGCACCTCGACGTCGGCGGCGTAGCGGGGGTGCAGCTGCGCCGCGACGAGCTCACGGGTGAGCACGGCGCCGTCGGCGGGGGTGCGGTCCGCGAGGGCGCCGTGACGTGCGCCCTCGGAGGCCGCGTCCACGAGCACGGTGCGCACGTGCAGCGCCAGGGAGAGCTGCACGAGGGCGGCGAACGTGAACGTCACGAGGAGGGCCACGGCCGCGTACTCGGCCAGCACGGCGCCGGCGTCCGCTCGAAGGGCCCGGTCGGGACGCGGGGGCCGATCCGCGGGTCCGCGCGGCTGCCGGCTCGCCTCCGTGTGCCGTGGCCGGTGCGGCCGCCCGAGCGACGGTCCTGGTCCGCGCACCGGGTCACCGCGCCCGGACGTCAGCCATCGCCTCGGTGAACATCTGCGTCAGGGCGGTGTCGGCCAGGGCCCACAGCGCCGCGACGAGCCCGGCGGTCATGAGGGTCACGAGGACCCAGCCGGGCACGTCGCCGCGGTCGGAGAGGTGCTCACGCGCGGCGTGGGAGCGGACCAGTGCGTCGATCATGGGTTCCTCCGAGGAGTGGGTGGCGGACAGGCGGGGCAGGACAGGCGCGGGCAGGACAGGCGGGGCAGGACGGGCGGGGCAGGACGGGCGCGGGCAGGAGGGCAGACAGCGGGCCGGACCGCTGCGCCTCGCTGGTCACCGGGCTCCCGTGAGCACGGCGGCGCCGGGGAAGACGGCGAAGAGCACGGTGACGGGCAGCACGAGGAAGACCACGGGGATCATCATCTGGATCTCCTTCCGTCCGCCGGCCTCCATGAGCTGGCGCCGGGAGAGCTCGCGGACGTCCTGCGCCTGAGCGCGCAGCACCTCGGTGAGCGGCGTGCCCCGCTCCAGCGCCACGGCCATCCCGTCGACGAAGCGGCCCAGCGCGGGCACCGCGGTCCGCGAGGCGAGCCCCTCGAGCGCGGTGACCAGCGGAGCCCCGGCCCGGGCGTGGGCCAGCGTGGCGCGCAGCTCGCCGGAGAGCTCCCCGCTGGACGTGCTCGCGATGCGCTCCAGGGCTCCGACCGCGCCCTCGCCCGCCGCGACGGAGAGCGCCAGGAGCTCGGCGACGGTGGGGAACTCCGTGAGGATGCGCTGCGTCCGGCGGGCGACGGCTCGGCTCAGGGCCACGTCGCGCGCCACGGCTCCCGCGCCGCCGGTCACCAGGACGAGCAGCGCCAGGGCGGCGGGAGGCGACCCGCGGGTGACCGTGAGCAGGCCGGCGAGGCCGGTGCCCACGAGCAGACCGATGACGGCGAGGACCAGCTGCTCGGCGCGGAACTGCTCGAGGGTGGTGCTCGACCCTGCCTGGCGCAGACGCCGGGACGTCGTCGTGGAACCACCGGCGAGGGCGTCGAGGAGGCGGTGCAGCCGGCCACCGGAGGCCAGGGCCGGGGTGAACAGGCGGAGCACGAGCGCCCACTGGCCCTCGAAGCCCCGGTGCTGCCCCAGCAGACGTGAGCCGCGCGGGACGTCCCTCAGGTGCGGCGCCAACCGGTCGGCCAGACGGGGGCGGCGCGCCACCGGGACGCCCACCATGATCATCACGAGTCCCGCCCCGGCGACCAGCCCGAGGCCCATGCCGGTCAGGGTGGCTCCGGGCACCAGGGCGCTCACCGCAGCACCCGCTCCTCCGAGGGGAGGCGGCCCAGCACCATCATGAGGCGGTAGGCGCCCAGCGACGCGCCGGCGCCGATGGCCAGCACGAGCACGCCGGCGCCGGAGTTGTAGGCCGCGACGGCCTCGCTGCGCGTCGCCAGCAGCGCGAGGACCGCCCAGGGCGCCGCCACCGCGAGCCGTGCCCCGTTGACCGTCCAGCCCTGACGGGTGATGAGCTCCGCGCGCGTCCTGGCGTCGTCGCGCAGGAACGTCGAGAGGGTGCGGAGCAGGCGGCCGAGATCGTTCCCCCCGACCTCCCGGGTGAGCCGCAGCGCCTCGACGACGCGGTCACCGACGGGGTCGGCGAGGCGGACCTTCAGGTCGTCGAGGCAGGCCATGAAGCGACCGGAGGCGCGGTAGTCGTCGGCGAACACCGCGAACGCCGCCCGCAGCGGAACCGGTCCGCGGTGGCGCAGCGCCGCGAGCGCCTCGGGGAGCGACAGGCCCGCCCGCACCGCGGAGGCGAGGTCGTCCACCGCCTCCGGCCACGTCCCCCGCAGCTCTTCGCGTCGCCGGTCCGCCCGAGCACGGACGGCACGCACCGGCACGGAGCCCACGATGACCGCGAAGCACAGGGCGATCGGCGGTGAGGACGAGACCGCGAGCGCCCCGGTGCCCACCACCAGGCCGGCGCTGAGCGACGCGGCGGCGAGGACACCGGGCGAGAGCCCGTGGACCCCGGCGGCGGTGAGGTCGTCACCGGTGCGGCGGCGCCAGCGGGCGATGAGCCCGGTCCGGGCGACCGCGGGGGCGGGGCTCGCCCAGCACGCCCACCAGACGCAGAACAGCCCCGTTCCCGCCACGAGCCCCAGCACGGTGCCGCGGACGGGGCCGAGGACCTCGACCACGGCGCTCACCGCCCACCCGTCGCCAGGAGGCCGGCGAGGTCATGACCGGCGCGCGCGAACCGGTCAGGGTGCGGCGGGAAGCCGCCCGCGCGGACCAGGGAGCCGTCGGTGGTGGTGAACAGGTCGCTCACCTCGACCACGTCGCCCTCGACCCGGCCGGGGACGGCCACGATCTCGCGCACGCCGCGGTGGCCGTCCGCAGCCATCGCGGTGTGGACGACGAGGTCGACGGACGAGGCGACGGTGGGGACGACGAAGCGGTCGCTGACGTTCGCGCCGGCGAGCAGCGGCAGCGTGCACAGCTTGGTGATGGCCTCGCGGGCGGAGTTGGCGTGGATGCTCGCCATGCCCGGCAAGCCCGAGTTCAGGGCGATCAGCAGGTCGAGGCTCTCCTCCTGGCGCACCTCACCCACCACGATGCGGTCGGGTCGCATGCGCAGGGCCTCCTTGACCAGGCGGCGCAGCGGGATCTCACCGGTGCCCTCGAGCGAGGGCTGGCGGCACTGCATCGCGACGACGTCGCGGAGGGGAATCTTGAGCTCGAAGACCTCCTCGCACGAGACCACCCGCTGGCGCGGCGGGACGGCGGCGGCCAGGCAGTTGAGCAGGGTGGTCTTGCCGGCCTGCGTCCCCCCGGAGACGATGACGTTGAGGCCCGCGGCGACCGCCGCCTCGAGGAAGCGCGCGGCGGGCGCCGTGAGCGTCCCGAGCGCGACGAGGTCCTCGAGCCGTGAGGCCCTGACGACGAACTTGCGGATGTTGACCGCCCAGTGTCGCCGCGTCACGTCGGGGATCACCACGTGCAGCCGCGAGCCGTCCTCGAGCACGGCGTCGACGAAGGGGCTGGAGAGGTCCACCCGTCGTCCCGATCCCTTGAGCATCCGCTCGACGAGCTCGGCGACCTGCGCGGAGCTGAGGATCGTCGTCGTCAGCTCGCTGCGCCCACCGCGGGCGACGAAGACCATCCCGGGCTCGTTGATCCAGATCTCCTCGACGGACGGGTCGTCGACGTAGGGCTGCAGGGGCCCGAGCCCGCACACGGCGTCCAGCACGGCCCGCTCCACGCGCGCTGGGTCCGCGATCGCCGGCAGCAGCCCGTCGAGGGAGCGCTCGGCGTAGTCGCTCATCACGTCGGCCACGACGGCCCGGACGTCCGCGAGGTCACGGGCGGGGTCGAGGGAACGCTGCCGCACGAGCTGGCGCACCTCGTCCTCGACCACCTCGAGGGCCTGGGGCGTGGAGGCGCCGCGTGCGGGGCGGGTCGGCGTGACGGTGCTCGTCATCGTTGCCTCCCCTCGGTCGAGCGCCGGACCGGTGATCTCCTCCGGCGGCCCGGACGTTAGGCCCTTCTCGGGCGTCGGCCGGAGCGTCGGGCCGCTGATGTGGACAAGTCCCCACCGGTCGGCGCCCCCGACGGACGGTGCGTGCTCTCGTGCTCGTCGGAGCGTGAGCGGAACCGTCCGTCGTCCACAGCCGGACGGGTGAACGGCCCGGGAGCGGGTCCCGAGGGCCCAGTCTCGGCGGGTGCGCCTCGCCCTCTCCCTCGTCGCGCCCCTCACCGCAGGACCCGACACGGTGGACGTCGTGGTCGACGCCCCACCGGGCGAGACCTTCGCCGGGCTGCGCGAGGGGCTGCTCACCGTCGCCGCCGACCGCGGCTGGATCGAGGCGAGCGCGCGAGCCAGCGCCGTGGACTACCTCGTCGGCGGTTCCCCGGTCGCAGACGGCCAGCCGGTCGGGCACCCACCCCTGCTGCACGGTGCGACGCTGGTCCTCGGCGGCGCGCCCGGCCCACGGACGCCCGACGCGGGCGCCGGCTCGAACCGTCGACGCGGCTCCGCCGTCGCGGCCGACCGCCTCTCCCCCGTCATCGCCCCCGCCGTGGTGACCCTCGTCGCCGTCGCCGGTCCGTGCGCGGGGACGAGGTGGTCCCTGGCCGTGGGCCACCACCTCGTCGGGCGTGACGCGCGCTGCGCCGTGCGGCTCACCGACGCCGAGGTCTCGCGCCGCCACGTGGTGCTGCGCGTGCGAGCCTCCGGGGTCGAGGCGCGCGACCTCGCGTCGACCAATGGCTCGAGCCATCGCGGCCCGCTCGACAGCGCTCGACCGGTCGGCGGTCCGGCCGGGGCGGACGCGAAGGCTCGGGGGGACGCGAAGGTCGGGGGGCGCGCGGCGGGCGAGGAGACGGGGGCGGACGCGATGCCCGGCCTCGGCGGGGCGCTCGGAGAAAGCTGGTCAGCGCTCCGGCCCGGCGACGAGCTCGTCGTCGGCGCGAGCGTCCTGCGCCTCGAGGCCTTGCAGGTACCGGCCCTGGCGACGCACGAGGGGACACGGACGCCACCGAGGCGAGGCCGTCCCGACGGCGACGGCCGCCTCCTCCTCGATCCCCCTGCCACCGCACCGCCGACCCGCGCCGCCACGACGCTCGAGGTGCCCGACGAACCGGCCGCACCCGCGCCGCCGCGCACGTCGTGGCTCGCGGTGGTGCTGCCGCTCGTCCTCGCGGTGGTCATGGCGATCGTGTGGTCACCCATGGCGCTGCTGTTCGGTCTGGCGGCGCCCGTCATGGTGCTCGGGACGTCCTGGGGGGAGCGCCGCGCCGGACGGGCGCGCCACGCCGGCGAGGTAGCGCGCCACCAGCGCCGCCTCGCGGCCCTGCGTGAGGGCGCCGGAGCAGCGATGGCCGCCGACGCCGCGGTGCTGCGCGCCACCGGTCCGGACGCGGGGACACTGGCGACCGCGGCGGCCCACGGCGGCCCGGAGCTGTGGAGCCGCGGGCGCGGGGCGACGCTGCTCCGGCTGGGGACCGGACGCGTGCCCGGGGCCGTCCAGGTACGTCACGCCGCGGGGAGCGCGCTGAGGACCGGGGCGATGGGTACGGACACGGGGACCCGCACGCACGGCACGCACGGCACGCACGGCACGCACGAGGCTGCCGGCTCCGGCGCGCCGGAGCCGCTGCTGGTCGACACCGTCCACGCCGAGGCCCCGGTGCTGGTGGATCCCGCCGAGACCGGCGGGATCGGCGTCACCGGCCCGCGGGAGGTGTGCCTGGCCGTGGTGCGCTCGATGCTCGTCGGCGCCGCGGTGCTCCACTCCCCCGCCCGGCTGCGGACCGCCGTCCCAGGGTCGGTGTGGCCCGGGGCGTCGTGGCTGCCGCACGCCATGGCCGCCACGGGCGCGGGCGGCGCTGCGGGTGCGGGAGCTCCTCCGGACGGGGGCTCCTCTCAGGTGGTCCGCGACGTGGTCGACCTCGTGCGCGCCCGTCGCGGGGCGAAGGACCCGGACGGCCTCGGCGCCGCGTCCGCGTCGGGTCCGGAGGTCCTCCTCGTGCTCGACCGGGGAGCCGGCGACGACGACGCCCTCGTCGCCGAGCTCCTCGACCGCGGCCCCGCTGCCGGGGTGCACGTGATCGCTGTCGCCGACCACCGCGACGACCTGCCCTCCGGGTGCGGCGCGGTCGTCGAGGTCACCGCGGACGGCACCGGTCACGTCACCCGGCTGGTCACCCAGGAGCCGCTCCGCTGGCCGGCGTCGACGAACCCGGCCACGGACCACGAGGCCGGCTCCCCGGTCCGCCTCGACCTGGTGCCCGAGAGCGCAGCCGACGCGAGCGCCCGCCACCTCGCGCCGCTGCGCTCGCGGAGCGCCGACGCGCCTCGGGGCGCCCTGCCCGACCGGCTCACCCTCCTGGAGACCCTGCCGCTGGACGCCACCGACCCGTCGGCGATCGCCGACGGGTGGGAGCGACGCCCCCGCAGCGCCGTGGCCGTGCTCGGCGCGCGCGAGGGCGGCGGCCGAGGTGACGCGGCCGGCCCGCGTCCCACCGGGTCGAGCAGGTGGGAGGTCGACCTCGAGCGGGACGGCCCGCACGCCCTGGTCGCCGGCACCACCGGATCGGGCAAGTCGGAGCTGCTGGTGACGATGGTGACCTCGCTCGCGGTGGCCAACACCCCGCAGGAGTGTGCGTTCGTCCTCGTCGACTACAAGGGCGGCGCTGCCTTCGCGGACCTGGTCGACCTCCCCCACGTCGTCGGCCTGGTCACCGACCTCGACACCCACCTCACCGCCCGGGCGCTCGCCTCGCTCGGCGCCGAGGTGCGCCGCCGCGAGCGGGTGCTGGCCGCGGCCGGGTGCCGGGACCACGCGAGCCTGGTCGCGCGCCGAGCCCGCGGCGAGGACCTGCCCGTCGTGCCCCGGCTGCTCGTGGTGGTCGACGAGTTCCGGGTCCTCGCCGAGGAGGTGCCCGACTTCCTCGGCGGTCTCGTGCGCCTGGCCGCGGTGGGGCGTTCCCTGGGGGTCCACCTCGTGCTCGCCACGCAGCGTCCTGCCGGGGTGGTCAGCGCCGACATCCGCGCCAACACCTCGCTGCGCGTCGCCCTGCGGGTGCAGGACGAGAGCGACTCCCGCGACGTCATCGACCACCGCGGTGCTGCGCGGATCAGCGCGTCCACGCCGGGGCGCGCGCTGGTCAGCGTGGCGGGTGGTGAGCCGGCGCCGGTCCAGGCGGCACGGGTCGCCGGGGTCAGCAGCGGTCGAGGATCTCGCGCTGCCACGGCGGCGCGCACGTCAGTGACCGCGCTGCCACGGCGCCCGCCCCCCTCCGTGGCGCGGGGCTCGACGGGCTGGACCGGCTCCGAGGCCATCGTGACCGGAACCACCCAGGCTGAGGCGAACGACGCCGCGGCGGCTCGCGAGGGGCACGACGGACACGAGGGGCCGGAGGAGCCCAGCGACGTGGTCCGGGTGGTGGCGGCGGTCCGCGCCGCGGCCGCGGGGATGCCGGCCCCGGACAGCCCGTGGTTGCCGGCGCTGCCGGAGAGCGTCCCCCTGCCGACCATCCCCCTGCCGACCGTGCGGGCCAGCGCCGGGGACGACCCCACCCGTGCCGCCACCGTCACCGACACCGGCTCGCGCACCGCGACCGGCTCGCGCACCGCGGCCGACCCCGGCGTGGCCGTCGGCGTCGTGGACCTCCCCGCCCAGCAGCGACGCGACGCGCTGCGCCTCGACGTCTCCGGACCGCTCGTCGTGGTCGGCGCACCGCGCAGCGGTCGGTCGACCGCGCTGGCCGCGATCGCGGCGGCGAGCGCCGGGCGGTCCGACGGGGCCCACGTCTACGTGGTCGCACGCGCCAGCCCGGCGCTCTCGGGGGTCGAGCGGCTCGGCTGCGTCGGAGCGGTGGTCGACCCCGACGACACCGAGCGCCTCCTGCGCCTGCTGCACCGCCTGGAGGAGCTCGTGGTGCAGCGTCAGCGCACCGCCGCGCAGAGCTCGCCCGTACCGGGGCGGTCAGGTCCCGGGCCGCTGACGCTGCTCCTCGTCGACGATGCGGGGCGCCTCCTCGACCCCCGCGACGCACCGTTGGCTGGACCGGGCGCCGACGTCGGCGACCTCGTGCACCGGTTGGTCACCGAGGGCCCCGCGGTCGGCGTGGTGCCCGTGCTGGCGGGCGACCGCCAGCTCCTCGGGGGCCGGTGGGGGCCGGTGGTCACGCACCGGTGGCTGCTCGCCGCCAGCGACCCGACCGACCACGTCATGGCCGGTGTGCGCTCCCGTGACGTCCCGGCGCACATGCCTCCAGGGCGGGTGCTCGTGATGGGCTCGGGCCCCGAGACGGTGGTCGGGCAGGTCGGTGTCCTCGAGGGGCGGGTCTCGGGGCCGGGCACAGCCCCCGACGCCAGGTCGGGCGCAGCCCCGGACGCCGGGTCGTCGCTCGCCGCCCACGCGGCATCGGCGGGGCACCGTGGGGCGGCGCCGCCCCGGGTCCCGGAGCTGCCGTCACGCCTCGACCTCCACGAGCTGTGGGGGCGGTGTGACGACGGCCCCGGCCCCGCGCCGAGCGCACCGCAGACCCCACCCCCGGAGGACCGGGCGGAGCGCGTCCCGGTAGGCCTCGGTGGCCCGGACGTGGACGTCGTGCACGTCGACCTCGGCCCGGGCGACGCCTGGCTGGTCGCGGGGTCCCCGGGCACGGGCCGTTCCAGCGCGCTGGTGACGCTCGGCCGCTCGGCGCTGCGCTGCGGCAGGACGGTGGTCGTCGTGGCGCCGCCGCGCTCACCCCTGCGCGCGTGGGCCCTGGGCGCCGCGGTCGCCGCACCGGCGCCGGGCGACGCGGAGGCCCTGCGGTCGTCGCTGACCGCGTCACCGGGTGCCGCAGGGCAGGACGAGACGACGGTGGTGCTCGTCGACGACGTCGAGCGGGTCGCGGGAGGACCGGTCGACGACGTCCTGGCCGGCGCCCTCGACGGGGCGCTGGGAAGCTTCGCGGTCGTGGCCGCAGGCTCACCGGAGGACCTCGTCGCCGCCTATCGCGGGCTGCTCCCCGCGATGCGTCGCTCGCACCGGGCGCTGCTGCTGCACCCCGTGCCCCCGGGTGCCGGTGACGTGGGCGGGGTACGGCTGCCGCCTCCGCGGCCGGGGCCGCCGGGACGGGCCGTGGTGCTCCGCGGTGGGCGCGTGAGCACCGTCCAGCTGGCGGGCCCCGAGGAGGGACCCGGCCGGGTCGGACGCGCGGCCTCGTGCCCGTAGCGCTCGCCGTGCGCCCAGCCGCCCGCCTCGCGCAGCCGGACGGTTCGCGGGTTGGCCCCCCTACGCTGCGGCGATGGAGCCAGCACACCAGGTCCGCAGCCGTATCAGGACCGCGGACGCGGACGATGTCGCAGCCATGCACGAGATGATCTGCGAGCTCGCGACGTACGAGCGGTCCGAGGACCTGGTGGTGGCCACACCCGACGACCTGTCGCGAGCGCTCTTCGGGGCCGCCGCGGACCACGCTCCCGAGCCGGGCGTGCCAGCGCTCGACACGTCACGCGAGGGCTCCCCCGCCGTCTTCGCGCTGGTCGCGGAGATCCGCGACCACGGCGGGGACCTCGAGCCGGGGGAGCGTCCTGGTGACGAGCAGGCCAGCCACAGCAGTGCCGGCGACGAGACGTCCGGCCGCGAGGCGTCCGGCGGTGAGGCGTCCGGCGGTGAGGGGGCCGAGCACCTCCCGGCGCCGGTCTGGCGCACGGTGGGCATGGCGCTGTGGTTCCGCACCTACTCGACGTGGACCGGCCGGCACGGCATCTGGCTGGAGGACTTGTACGTGCGACCGGCAGCACGCGGCGGCGGGCTGGGGCGAGCGCTCCTCGCGGCGCTGGCGCGGGAGTGCCTCGACGCGGGGTACCGCCGGCTGGAGTGGTCGGTGCTCGACTGGAACACCGACGCCCAGGCGGTCTACGCGGCCGTGGGGGCGAAGGACCACGAGGGGTGGAGCACCTGGCGGCTCGACGGTGACGCGCTCGCCGAGCTCGCCTCGTCCGGCTGACACGCTCACGGCCGGACGGCCTCAGACGAGCGGTGGGGGCTCGTCCCCGCTGGTGACGCGCCGGGAACCGGGCAGGAGCAGGGCCACGACGGCGACGACGGCGACGACCATGCCCACCGCCGCGGCGACGGTGAGCGGCCCACCGAGCGCCGGCTGCAGGAGGGGGACCTGCAGGAGCTGCCAGGTGATCACCGGGCCCCTCCCCCACCGGGCACCGCGCCACAGCGCCCGCGCCGACAGGGCCAGACCTGCTGCCAGACCCAGGGCGAGGACCGCGGTGAGGAGGGCGAAGACGACGTCGACCGTGCCCTCGCGGGCCAGGGCGACGAGGTAGAGGACCGCCACGACGAGCAGCGTCAGCGCCTCGAGGAGAGCGATGCCGACACCGACCACGAGGGCCGGCGGCGGCGGACCGGTCACGGGCTCGGGAGCTGGTGTCACGCCGGTGACGCTACCCGGGGGCCTCGGCCGTCCGTGCCCTCCGCCAGGGGTGGTCCGCGTCGGTCGTGGTCCCCGCGGAACGTGGTGGCCGGCGGGCAACATCCCCGTGCTGCGGCGGCCCGACCGCTGATTACCACGCAGTGTCATCAATCAATTACCCGGGGTGGTTCATCGGGCTCACGCCGGTGTGGATAATGCCGTGGCGACCCTTGTGCTCGGGCCTCGCGTCTGTCACGCTTCTATCAGTGAGGCGCAGTTGCGCCCAGTCCGGGGTCGGTTCCCTCGTGAAGTCGTTCACGAACCGCCCGGCGACATCGCTGCGACGACGAGGAGAACCATCCATGGACTGGCGCCACGAGGCCTCTTGCCTGGACGAGGACCCCGAGCTGTTCTTCCCCATCGGGAACACCGGCCCCGCCCTGCTCCAGATCGAGGAGGCCAAGGCGGTCTGCCGCCGCTGCCCCGTGGTGGACACCTGCCTCAAGTGGGCCCTGGAGAACGGTCAGGACTCCGGCGTCTGGGGCGGCCTCTCCGAGGACGAGCGCCGCGCCCTCAAGCGGCGGACGGCTCGCGCCCGACGCGCCGGCTGAGCAGCGCCGCCGACCCACCTCACGTCGCCACCCGGGCGCCGCTCCCGCTCCGTGAGCCGGCCCTCGCCTCCGGCGGCCGGCGCAGACGCACCTGGACGGTCACGCTGGTCCCACCGTCAGCCGGACGCTCCCACGTGATGCGCCCCCGCAGCTCACCCTCGACGAGCGACTGCACGATCCGCAGCCCCAGCCCGCTGCGAGGGTCGAAGCGTGAGGGGAGCCCCTGTCCGTCGTCGGTGACCGTCGCCGTGAGCTCGTCGTCGTCCCCCCGCTCGGCCCGCACGACGACGGTGCCGCCGGCGCCGTGGAGCCCGTGCTCGACCGCGTTGGTGACCAGCTCGGTGATGACGAGCGCGAGGGCCGTGGCGTCATCGGCCCCGACGGTGCCGAAGGAGCCCTCGCGCACCACCGTCGCCGAGCCGCGCCGGGAGGCGAGGTCGGCGATGAGCAGCAGGCCGCGGGACATCACCTCGTCGAAGTCGACCGTCTCGTCCAGCCCGCGGGTGAGCGTCTCGTGGACCAGGGCGATGGTGGAGACACGTCGCATCGCCTCCGCCAGGGCTGCCTTGGCCTCCTGGTTCTCGATGCGTCGCGTCTGGAGCCGCAGCAGCGCCGAGACGGTCTGGAGGTTGTTCTTGACGCGGTGGTGGATCTAGCGGATCGTCGCGTCCTTGGTCATGAGCTCCTGCTCGCGGCGGCGCACCTCGGTGACGTCGCGGCAGAGCACGAGGGCGCCGGTGCGCCGTCCCGCCTCGGTGAGCGGGACCGCGCGCAGGGAGAGCGCGGCTCCGCTGGACTCCACGTCGGCTCGCCACGGCGCGCGGCCCATGAGCACCAGCGGCAAGGACTCGTCGACGGTGTGGCCCGACACGAGCAGGCTGGCGGTGACCTCGGCGAGGTAGCGGCCCACCAGCTCCCCCGTGGACCCCAGGCGTCGGAAGTCGGACCGGGCGTTGGGCGAGGCGTAGAGCACCACGCCCTCGACGTCCAGGCGCACCAACCCGTCGCCCACGCGCGGAGCGCCGCGACGCTGGCCCGTCCCCGCCCCGAGGGTCGGGAAGGCGCCCTCGGCGATCATCCGCGCGAGCGCGTCGGCGCACTGCAGGTACGTCAGCTCGAGGCGTGACGGCGTCAGGGGGACGGTGAGCGAGGAGTCCCGCGAGAGCACCGCGATCGTGCGCCCCGCGCGGCGCACCGGGATGGTCTCCTCACGGACGGGCACCCCGTCGACCCAGTCCGGGTCGGACTCCCGGCAGATGCGGCCCGCGGTCCACGCCAGCTCCACCTGGGGCCGCTGCCCCGGTGCCAGGTGGGTCCCGACGATGTCCTCGTCGTGGACCGTCGCGCCCGTCGACGGCCGCGCCTGGGCGACGGCCACGAACCCCTGGTCGCCGTCGGGGACCCAGAGCACCAGATCGGCGAAGGACAGGTCGGAGAGCATCTGCCAGTCACCGACGAGGAGGTGGAGCCACTCCTCGTCCGCCGGGTTGCTCAGCCCGTAGCGGCGCACCATGGCGCTGAGGGTCGGCATGCCCCCAGCGTAGGACGCGGTCGGGGGCGTCACCGCCGGTCGCCCGCCGCGCGCTGCGCTCCCCCGGGTCGACCACTATCGTCGCGGGGTGCACCTGGAGAAGGTCCTGCGCTACCCCGCCGCACCCGACGACGTCGCCGCGCTGCTGGCGGACCCGGAGTTCGTCGCCGAGGTGTGCGCCGCCTCGGGAGCGCTGGAGTGGCAGGTCGACGTCACGGGAGCACCCGAGGCCGCGTTCTCGGTCGTCTCCTCGCGCCACCTCCCCGCCGAGGAGATCCCCGAGCCGGCGCGCCGCCTGCTCGGGCGGAACCTGCGCGTGCGCGAGAGCGACCACTGGGCGGCGCCCGCCGCGGACCGCTCGCGCGAGGGCAGCCTGACCTTGGAGATCCCCGGCGCCCCCGTCCGCGCCAGAGCGAGCATGGTCCTGCGCAGCGACGGGCCCCGCAGCGCGGTCCAGGTGCTCCACGGCGAGATCCACGCCACCGTGCCGCTGCTCGGCGCCCGGGTCGAGCGCACCGCCAGCGGGCCCCTCCTCGAGGCGCTCGACCAGCTGGAGGACCTCGCCGGCGCCCGGCTGCGCGCCTGAGGCGTCAGGCGCCCGAGAGGTCCTCGAGGAGCCCAGCCACCTCCGAGGGTGCGTACCAGAGGAGGTCGCACGCCTCCGCGTCCTCGAGAGCCTCGAGGACCTCGCCCGCCGGCACGGCCGCCGGGGTCCCTGAGGTTCCCGCGGCCAGCAGGGCAGCGACCGCTGCGGCGACGTCCGGCTCGGCGTCGGGCTCGTCGACGTGCGCGCTGGCGACCGCGCTCCACGGGACGTCCGCCGCGAGCCTCACCGCGGAGCAGCGCGTGGCGCGTCCGGGCACGGGCCTCTCGAGCCGCGCGGAGTCCTCCTGCGCGTCCTCGACCTCGCCGTGGTCCGGCGCCGCCTGCTCGGCGGGCGCCTCCACCGCGGCGTCGGCGGCCAGCACCAGGCGCAGCGCCCGCCAGGAGAGCGCCCCGGCGGGCACACCGTCGCCCCGGGCCTCCCGCTCCGCCGCGAGGAGCGACAGGCTGACCTGCGCGGCGTCGGTCAGGGCCGCGAGCTCGAGGTCCTCGAGCTCGTCGGTGGCGTACCGCTCGCGCAGCGCCGGGGTGACGGCGTGGGCCCCTGCCGCCGGGACCGTGCCGGCTCGCAGGGCTGACGCCGCGGCGCTCAGCGTCATCGGCAGGTAGACGCGCACGGCCCCGCTCTCGGTCGACGCTCCAGGGTTCGGGGACACGCCGGTCAGTGTGTCCGACGCCGTCCGGCGCTGCTCGACCGGTCGAGGGTGGCCGCGAGGTCGAGCAGCGCTCGGCGCAGCGGCGACGAGCCCCCGGCCTCGACGACGCTGCGCCCGGCCAGCAGCGCCGCGTCGTAGCCCGCACGGTCGTCGGGCAGCAGGGAGGGGTCGTCGACCCCGGCGTAGCGGGCGAGGGTCTCCGTCACCTGGCGCTGCGGGGACGGCCCCACCGCCGAGGCCCTGACCTGGGTGACCACCACGCGCGCGGTGGCCTCGGGAGCCACCTCGGAGAGGTCGGAGAGCGCACGGACGAGGCGTTGGAGGCCCACCGGGTCGCCCGCCCCGACCACGAGCACCTCGTCGGCGTGGCGCAGCGTGGTCACCGTTGCGGCGTTGCGGCGCGGTGCGCGCGTGTCGTAGGACAGCTCCTCGTCCTCCTCGACGCTCGCCGCGCAGTCCACGACCACGACGTCGTGGCGCGCACGGGCGACCTCCAGCACGGTGGCCAGCGCCACCTCCCCCACCTCCGGCCAGCGCGAGGCGCGCGGCAGACCGGTGAGCACCCGCAGGTGGGGCGCCGTCGTCGGCGCGAGGGCCTGCAGGCGCTCGGCGTCCAACCGTCCCTCCGCCGCGGAGCGGCACGCGGCAGCCAGACCTGCGCTCTCGTCGAGCAGCCCGAGCCCGAGCGCTACGCTCGCCGCCGTGGTGTCGGCGTCGACGAGCAGCGTGGCGCGGCCTCGCGCCGCCAGCGCGCTGGCCACGGACGTGGCGACCATGGTGCGGCCCGGAGCCCCCGGCGGCCCCCACACGGCGATGACGCGGGCCCGAGCACCGGTCGGCCCGCCACGGGGGCTCCGCCCCGTCACCGCCGCGGCGCCGCTCGGCCGCCACCCCTGCACGGGCTCGGGGGCATCCCCCGCGGCGTCGTCCGGGCCCGGCGTGCCCTGCTGGACGCTGGCGCGGGAGGCCTCGAGCGCCGCCACGACCGCGGCGGCCACCGTGTCGACCGGTGCGTCGGCGTCCAGCAGGGCGTCGACCCCGATCGCGGTGAGCCGGTCGCCGTCGTCCTGCTCGACGCGCACGCCGACCACGGCCGTCCCCGCGTCGTGCAGGGCGGCGACGGCGACGGCGTCCAGCCGGTGCAGGTCACCGGAGACCAGCGCGACGCGCCCGTGACCGGCGGCGGACGCGGCCAGGAGCTCGACGAGGTCGGCGCAGCGTCGCACCACGATCAGCCCACGGGCGCCCTCCAGCACGGTGACCAGGCGGGCCTCGGCCGCGCCGGTGACCGCCACGAGGAGCGGCGTGGGCTCGTTCACCGTCGGGCCGGCGTCGTGCCGGGGACGAGGAGGACGCTCACGTCGAAGCCGGCGGAGCGCGCCGCCAGCGCCCTGGTGATGCCTTCGTCGTCGAGGAGCACAGAGACCGTGCGGCCCGCCGAGCCGGCGAACGCTCCCTCGTCGGAGCTCACCTCGAAGACCTCCACGCCACGGGTGAGCAGCTCGGGTCCCGGCGTCACCGCCTCGTCCTCCGCGGTCGGCAGCGTCGCCGGGGTCGCGGACGACGCCGGCGGCGTCAGCCACACGTCCACGCGCGCACCCTTGACCAGGCCCGACGGCAGCGCACCCTCCACGACCAGACCGAGCGGGGTGAGCGCCAGCTCGGAGGCGTCACCGACGGCGCTGACGGGCACCAGCTCACCGGCTCCCACGGTGCGCAGGGCCACCGCGCCGTCCGGTGGGGGCTCGTCAGCGGGCAGGTACCGGCCGCCCACGTCCTCCAGGCGCACCTGGACCACGACGAGGTCGTCGGGGGTGAGGTCGTCCCCCGCGGCCACGGTGCTCCCCGCCGACCACATCGCGGTGGTCGTGGACGCCATCGCCGCGAGACGGCCACCCGCCACGACCGCACCGAGCACGAGCAGGACGCCCACCACCAGCCGCGGGTCGCGCCAGCTCGGCGCCTCGAGGCGGGGGGCGATGGCGCGCTCGGCAGGGGTCACCGCGGCACGGTGCCGCACGGCCGCGTCGCCCGATGTCCGCGCGGGCCCCTGCGTCACCCGCCTGGGTCATCGTGGACGGAGCCGTCGGGGGCAGCGGCGACCGCAGGTCGCCGCGTCTCACGCTGCGCTGCGGATCGCGCTGTGGACACGCCTGGAGCGATCAGCGCCCGCGTGCCAGACTCGCCGTCGTGGCCCCGCGCTTCCTCTCCCTCGCCGACGTCGCGGAGGTGCTCGCCATCTCCGCCTCGCAGGCCTACGCCCTGGTGCACTCCGGCGAGCTCCCCGCCATCAAGGTGGGGGGCCGAGGTCAGTGGCGCGTCGAGACGTCGGTGCTGGAGGACTACATCGCGGGGAAGTACGAGCAGACGCGGGCCATGGTGGCCGCCCGGCCGACGTCCGCCGATGCCGGCGTGAGCCTGGACGACTGAGCCTCAGCCCGCCGCCCGGACAGCCAGCAGAGCCGGGAAGGGCAGCGACGCCACCTCGATGACCTCCCCCCGCCGACGTGGGGCGTCCGCGGGGTGGACGGCGAGGTCCACGTGGTCCGAGCCGACACGGTCCAGCGTCCCGGTGAGGTCGCCGGTGGCCAGCATCACCGTCACCGGGGCCCGGTCCCGGGCGAGCGCGCGCAGCGCACCTCCCCAGCCCAACCGACGCTCGACCTCGCCGGGCGTGAAGCCCTGAGCGGTCCCGAGGTCCTGCAGGCGCTCGACGGCGCCGAGGGGGACCAGGACCCGAGAGGGATGGGTCCGAGCCGCGCCGCTCACGGGGGACCCGGCCTCGAGGAGCAACCAGTCGGCAGCGGCGGCAGCGACGTCGCCCCGCAACCATCGGCCGTCGCGCAGGAGCAGTGACACCGGGCCACCCACCCTGCCCCTGAGCCGATCCCCCAGGCCCGTCCGGGCGAACTCTGCTCTCACGAGAGCCGCGACGTCCGCGGCGGCACCGGCCGCCTCAGCAGCGCCCAGCTGCCCTTCGAGGTCGTCGAACAGCGCTTTCCACCGCATGCCGGTCACCGTAGGCGTTCAGGCGACCCCATGACGTGAAGAAGAGGGCGCCGCCGTGGGCGGGCCGCCCTGAGCACACGCCGCCGACGGCATCAAAAAGTTCTGATTAACTCTCTTCGAGGTCAAACGGCATCAAACGGCATCAAGGAGTACGACGATGAACAGCAGCCCCGTGAAGCAGCCCGCCTCCCTCGGAGGCCGTCTGGGCGCCGCCGCCGTGCTGCTCGGCCTCGTGGTCGCAGCCGTGGGCGCCGCGACCGTGCTGCTCACCCGCTGGTCCGACGAGCGCGCGACGACGGCGGTCGGCACCGCCTCACCGGGCCTGCCCGCGGCCGGAGGGCTCGACCGGCTCTTCGCCGACGTCGCCGCGGCCGGCCTCCTCGTCGTCTCGCTGGCCACCGCGGCGAGCACGCTCGCGTCGGTCCTCGTGGCGGTCCGGGCTCG
>JARIBR010000291.1 GCA_029258695.1 Quadrisphaera sp. | reverse complement strand
TGGTGGCGGGCGTCGACGGCGTGGCGGAGCTGCCGGACGGCGCGCTGGTGTACGTCCCGGGCGTGCGCTCGCCCTGGGGGATGCTGGCCGAGCGCGCCGCCGTGCCGCTCGCGGCGGCCCGGCCGGTGCCCGACGGGCTCGACCCCGTGCAGGCCAGCGCCGTGGTGAACGCCGTGTTCGCCTCGTGGCTGCCCCTGACCCGCGCGCTCTCCCCCGGGGCGGCGCCGACCGTCATGGTGCTGGGCGCGACCGGCACCTCCGGGTCGATCGCGGTGACCATCGCCAAGCACCTGGGCGCCCGCCACGTCATCGCGGTGGGTCGTGAGGGAGACGCCCTGCGAGGCACCGCCGACCGCGGAGCCGACGAGGTGGTCGCCCTCGGCGACGGCTTCGAGGACGCGGTGGTCCGGGCCGGCCGCGACGGGGTGGACGTCGTTCTGGACTTCCTGTGGGGGGGCGTCGCGACGACGGCCC
This sequence comes from Quadrisphaera sp., assembly GCA_029258695.1. The sequence goes on along the minus strand of JARIBR010000291.1, from coordinate 9,928 downwards.
TGCCGGCGCTCGCCCGCTCGGCCCCGAGCCCGCGGCACCGGACGGACTGGATCAACATCGGCGCGATGGACGGTGCGGAGGTCCCCCTCGACGCGACGCTGCTGCGCACGAGCGACGTGCACGTCTGGGGCAGCGGGGCCAACGCCTACTCCGCCGAGCGGCGACGGGACGCCATCGACACGGCGCTGGACCTCGCCGCGCGCGGGGTCATCGCGGTCGACGTCGAGGAGCGGCGCCTCGCGGACGTCGGTGCGACGTGGCAGGACCGAGGCCGCCTGGTCTACCGCCCCTGAGGCCCGGGCGTCGGCGTCAGGCGTCGGCGTCGGCCTCAGGCGTCGGCGAAGCGTCCCGGGAGGAAGGCCGACACCTCCTCGGGGACCTCCTCGCCGGTGACCACGGCGGCCACCGCGTCCGCGGTGATCGGGGTGAGCAGCACACCGTTGCGGTGGTGGCCCGTCGCCATGACCAGGCCGTCGACGCCGGACTCCCCGATCATCGGTCCGTTGTCCGGCGAGCCGGGCCGCGAGGCCGCGAACACCTCGCCGAACGGCAGACCGGCGATGTCCGGGACCATCTCGATGGCGGCGTGGAGCAGCTGGTGCACGCCGGCCGCGGTGTTCGTGCGGTCGGCGCTCTCCTCAGCGGTCGCGCCGATCGCCAGCTCGCCGTGGCTGCGCGGGATGAGGTAGACGTCGGTGGTGTGCACGGTGCCGCGCACGCACCGGTTGAGGAACGGACGCTGGTCCTCGGGCACCTGGAGGCGCAGGATCTCGCCCTTGACGGGGAAGACCGGGGGGCGGGCGTGGTCCGGCAGCCCCGGGATGTCCGCGGCGGCTGCGCCGTTGGCCAGGACCACCGTGCGCGCCGCGAGGTAGGCGGGTTCCTGCGCGATCCCGTCGACGGGCTCACCCCCCTCGACCTCCACGCCCTTGACGGCGCCGCCCTCGACGTCGAGCCGGCTCACCCACCGCCGCAGCAGGGTGACCCCGGCCTTCTCGCCGGCGGCCAGCAGCGCGGCGTAGAACCGGCGGTTGTCCACGGCGTGGTCACCCGGGACGTGCAGCCCCTGGACCACGCCGGCGTGCAGGCGTGGCTCCAGCTCGCGGCAGCGCGCCGCGGGCAGGCGCTCCACATCCAGGTGGAGGCCCTCGGCGAAGGACGACAGGTCGTCGAGGAGGGCCACGTCGTCCTCGAAGCGCGCCATGATCAGCGTGCCGAAGCGGCGGTAGTCCGTGGTCAGGCCGCTCGCCGCCTCGAGGTCGGCGTTGAACTCCGGGTAGCGCAGGGCCGAGGCCAGACCGAGGCGCAGCAGGGGCTCGTAGAAGTCCACCGCCTCGCTGATCGGGGCGAGCATGCCCCCGGCGGCGCGGGAGGAGCCCGAGCCGGGGTCCGGGTCGACCACCGTGACCGACAGGCCGCGCTGGGCCAGGCGCCAGGCGCACCCGAGCCCGATGACGCCTGCTCCGACCACGACCACGTCCTGCTGGGTGCTGCTCATGTCGACCTCGATCCTCGGCGGTGCGGCTCCGTCGCCCTCACCCCCCGCAGTGTGCCTGGCCGAGCCCGCCCGTGCACGCCTCGGTGTGCGTCACCGCGGGCGGGCGCCGGGGCCCACCGGGTCGACCCGCCCGCGGGGCCGCGCTCACCCGAGGGGCTCCCCGAGGCCCAGCGGCGGACCCGTCAGCGGGGCCCAGCTCGGCGCGGCGCTGGCTCCGAGCGCCAGGAGGACGGAGAGCAGCGCCAGCGTGAGCACGCCGGCGCCGATGGCCGCCGCGGGCTGGGTGGGGGTCAGCGCCCGGACCGCCAGGCGGGTGCCGCGGCGCAGCGACGCACCGCCGGGCCCCCACCAGCCGGTGAGCACGGCGACGGCGCAGCCGACCACGAGCGCCAGAGCAGCCCCGGGCTGCGGCGCTCCCCCGGGGTTGAGCGCCCACCCGGTGATGAAGGCGGCGCTGAGGCCCATGAGGACCGGCAGCACCAGCGCCCCGACGGTGAGGAACACCGCCGCGAGCAGGTGCACGGGCAGGGCGAGGACGGTCAGCGGGCCGTCGGATCCGCGGGGCCCGCGCTCCCAGCGACGCCGGTTCAGGCCGTCGGCGCTGCGGTCGAGCGTGCGCAGCACCAGCGAGGCCACGACCAGCCCGAGGGTGACGCGCACCGGGGTGAGGCCGGCGCTCACGCACACCACGGCGGCGACCAGCAGGGCGATGCCCGGTCGACCACGGACGAGCGGGGGCCGCGACGGGGCGGGGTCGACCTCCGAGCCCGACGCGCCCCCGGGCTGCGGCGCCGGCGCTGACGGGTAGGCCTGCGGGTAGACGGGGGCCTGCGGGTAGGCCTGCGCTGGTGGGTGGGCGGCGTACGCCGTGGCCGGCGGGTGGACCGGGCTCGGGGCGTACTCCTCCTCGGAGACCCTGTACGGCCGGTGCTGCTCCGGCGGTGCGGCCACCGGCAGCGGGCGGGTGACGCCGTCCGCCGGCGCAGCGGTCCCCGGCTGAGCTCCCGCGGCGGGGCCGGCGGCGGGGCCGGCTGCCGGGGTGAGGCCGGCTGGGGGCTCGCTCGACGTCAGCGCGACGGTCGGGTCCGAGGCCAACAGCGCCCGGGTGGCCTCCGGCTCGTCGTCCGCGTCGTCCGCGTCGTCGCCGTGCCCGGCGGCGTCGTCCCCGTGCCCGGCGTCGTCCTCGTCCGCCGCGTCGTGCGCGTGCTCGGCATCGCCGTCGTCCCCGGGCCCGGTGTCCGGCTCGCCGTCGTCCTGGGAGCCGCCGTCGCCGCCGACGACCGCCTGCAGCACCTCCCGCAGCCGCCGGGGCGTGGGCCGGTCGCCGGGGTCGGCGGACATCGCCGCCCGCAGCAGCGCGGCGAACGGCTCCTCGACGCCGCTCACGTCCGGCGCCCCGCGGTGCACCCGCGCGAGCACCGCGTCCACCGGTCCCGTGCCGAACGGGGGCCGCCCGGTGGCGGCGAACAGCATGGTGGCCGCCCAGCCCCACCAGTCGCCGGCGAAGGACACCGGCGCCCCGTCGATCACCTCGGGGGAGAGGTATCCGGGGGTGCCCATCACCAGCCCGGCGTGGGTCAGGCGCACGTCGTCGGCGATCTGGGCGATGCCGAAGTCGATGACCACCGGGCCGTCGTCGTCGATGAGGACGTTGCCCGGCTTGAGGTCGCGGTGCACCACGCCGGCGCGGTGGATCGCGGCCAGGGCCTCCCCGAGCCCGAGCCCGAGGCGGGCGAGCGGGCGTCCCCGCAGGGGGCCGTGGGCGGCGACGTGCTCGTCCAGCGGGGGCGCCGCGACGAACTGGGTGACGATGTACGGCGGATCAGCCTGCGCCGCGGTGTCGAGCACCTCCGCCACCCGCGGCGAGCGCACGAGCCGCAGGGTGTCCCCCTCGCGCGCCAGGCGGGCTCGCGCGTCGGCGTCGGCCGCCAGGTGCGGGCGGAGCACCTTGATCGCCACCGCGCGCGAGTCACGGTCGAGCGCGAGGTGCACCACGCCCATCCCGCCGCCGCCCACCTCGTGCAGCAGCCGGTACGGGCCGAGCCGCGTGCCGCTCACGGCGCCACCGCGGCCGCGCCGTGAGCGTCGCCGACCACCCCGCGGCGGGTGTCCGCAGCGCGGCTCAGCAGCGGGGTGGAGGACACACCGGCCATGGAAGCACGCGGGCCGCCGTGCGAGGTGTCAGCGGCTGCATAGGCTGGCCGGACCGATCTGGGAGGTTCTGGTGGCCGAGGGTTCGTACGACTTCGTGGTGGTGGCCAACCGGCTGCCCGTCGACCGTCAGGTGGAGGAGGACGGCTCGACGTCGTGGCGCACGTCGCCCGGCGGGCTGGTGACGGCCATGGAGCCGGTGATGCGCGCCGCCGACGGTGCCTGGGTGGGGTGGTCCGGGGACGCCGACGAGGCCGTCGCCGCCACGGAGGACGAGGACTCCGCCGAGCCCGGCCACGCGGAGCCGAGCGGTGGCGCGGCACCCGACCAGCTGGCCACCGACCCGGTGGCGACGCCGGAGCCCTTCGACGAGAACGGCATCCACCTGGTGCCGGTGCCGCTCAGCGCGAAGGACGTCGAGGAGTACTACGAGGGGTTCTCCAACTCCACCCTGTGGCCGCTCTACCACGACGTCATCGCCACCCCGGAGTTCCACCGCGAGTGGTGGGACCGCTACGTCGCCATCAACGAGCGCTTCGCGGCGGCCACCCTGGACCAGGCCGCCCACGGCGCCACGGTGTGGGTTCAGGACTACCAGCTGCAGCTGGTGCCGGCCCTGCTGCGCGAGGCGCGCCCGGACCTGCGGATCGGGTTCTTCGACCACATCCCGTTCCCGCCGTGGGAGATCTTCTCCCAGCTCCCGTGGCGCAGCCAGGTGCTCGACGGGCTGCTCGGCGCCGATCTCCTCGGTTTCCAGCGCGCCTCGGACGCCAACAACTTCCTGCGGGCCTGCCGCCGGGCGAAGAACCTCACGAGCCGCCGCCAGGAGCTGTCCGTGCCCGCGGCGGACGGCTCACGCCGCACCGTGCGGGCCACGTCCTTCCCCATCTCCGTCGACTCCCCCACGCTCGACGCCGCGGCCCGCGAGGAGTCGGTGGCCTCGCGCGTGCAGGAGATCCGTTTCGAGCTGGACGCGCCGCGCCGCGTGCTGCTGGGGGTGGACCGTCTCGACTACACCAAGGGCATCACCCACCGGCTCAAGGCCTACGGCGAGCTCCTCGAGGACGGCGCCGTCGACCCCGACGAGACGGTGCTCGTGCAGGTCGCGACGCCGAGCCGCGAGCGCGTCGCCAGCTACATGGCCCTGCGCGACGAGATCGAGCTGACGGTGGGGCGCATCAACGGCGACCACGGCACCATCGGGCGCCCGGCGATCCAGTACCTGCACTCCACGCAGCCCCGCGAGGAGATGACGGCGCTGTACCGCGCCGCCGACGTCATGCTCGTCACCTCGTTGCGCGACGGGATGAACCTCGTGGCGAAGGAGTACATCGCCTCCCGGTTCGACGAGCGCGGCGTGCTGGTGCTCAGCGAGTTCACCGGCGCCGCCGACGAGCTGGGCCAGGCCCTCATGGTCAACCCCCACGACATCAACCAGCTGAAGGACCAGATCCTCCGGGCGCTGGCGATGAGCCCGAAGGAGCAGGGCCGGCGCATGCGCTCGCTGCGCCGACGGGTCCTCCAGCACGACGTGAGCCGGTGGGCCCGTGACTTCCTCGGGGCGCTGGAATCCCTGACGCGCACCGACGACGGCCTCGGCGCCGCGCTGGAGGGCTTCGCCCGGCGCGACGAGGTGCTGGTGGCGCTCGACTTCGACGGGGTGCTCGCGCCCATCGTCGAGGAACCCTCCGCGGCCCGGCCCTCGACCGCGACCCGCGAGGCCCTGTCCCGCCTGGTGGGTCAGCGCGGCGTCCACCTCGCGCTGGTCAGCGGCCGGTCCCTGGACGACCTGCGCGCCGTCGCCGACCCCCCGGAGGGGGCGGTCCTCGTCGCCAGCCACGGCGCGGAGGTCGAGGGGGTGGAGCTCGGCCTCGATGACGAGGCGGCCGCGCTGCTCGAGGAGCTGGTGACCGCCGTCGGGGCCATCGCCAGCAAGCACGAGGGCACCACCGTGGAGCGCAAGCCCGCCGGGGTGGTCCTGCACACGCGCCGGGCCGAGCCCGACGTCGCGGAGGCCGCCGAGCGCGCCGCCCAGGCGGGGCCGGGGTCCTTCGAGGGCGCCCACGTGCTGACGGGCAAGCGCGTCGTCGAGCTGTCGGTGGTCAGCGCCACCAAGGGCGAGGCGCTGAGCGCGCTGCGGGAGCGGCTCGGCGTCGACGTCGTGCTCTTCGCCGGCGACGACGTCACCGACGAGACCGCCCTGCGAACCCTGAACCGCGACGTCGGTGACGTGGGCCTGAAGGTCGGTGACGGCGAGACCGCGGCGGACCACCACGTGGCCGACCCCGAGGCCGTCGCCGCCCTGCTCGAGCGGTTGGCCGACCTGCGGGCGGAGTCCTTCCCCGGCTGAGGTCCGCGGCACCTCGAGCGGGGACTCGGTGTGGCCGACACGCCGACAGGTCGCACATCGACTCCTCCCTCGCCGCGTCGGGCACGGTGACGACGCGGGAGCCGACAGCAGCACGGATCATCGAGCACAGATGGACGGTGAACCGTCACCGTGCGTGAGGGCTGAGGGCCCAGCGGGTCGTGGAGACTCGGTCCCCGGCCGAACGAGCGACATGCCATCCGGCGCCGCCGCCGGAGCGTGGCCACGCTGGGACCGTGACCACGATCGCTGCCGACCAGCGCCCCCAGGGTCCCGAGGTCTCGGCCTCCGGGGCTCCCGGTGCGACCGTGAACGGCTCGGCGCGCGCGCCGAGCAGCGTCGCCGTCGCCGTGGTGCTGATCGCCGGGGCAGCCGTCCTCCAGACGCTCCTGGTGGTCACCGGTGCCACCGCCCCGCTGTGGGACGGCGCGTGGTCCGCCGGCTCGCTGACCATGGAGCAGGCGCGGCCGATCCTGCTCGTCGGTCTGGTGCTCGGCGCCGCCTGGCGCCTGCTGGTGGCCGCCCTGCTGGCGGTGATGGCGCTGGCCGTCCGCGCCGGGCGCGGGTGGCCCCGCGTCGCGCTCCTGCTCGTCGCCGGGCTCGGCGTGGCTTCCCTGGCGGCGAGCGGGCTCGGGGCGCTCGTCGCGGCCAGCCTGCCCGGCGCGACCGGCGGTGGGGTGCTCGTCGTGACGCTGACCGTGCAGCTGGTGGTCCTGGGCCTGGAGGTCACCGCCGCCGTGCTGCTCCTGCGCGACCCGGCAGGGCGGTGGTTCCGCGCCCGGGCGGCCCAGCGCCGCATCGCCGCGTCGTCCCCCGCCTGAGCCCGGGCCCTCACCCGCGCGCCCCACCACCCTTCCCCCTCGCACCCGCACCCGCACCCCTCCCGCACCCGCACCCGCACCTCCCCCTCCCGCACTTCGTCGACGAAGTGCTGACGACGCGGCGGGGTTTCCCGCACTTCGTCGACGAAGTGCGTGAGGGGATTGGCTGGTTCAGCGCACCGCGACGACCCCGCTCACGAGCGGCCACGGCGTGCACCCCGAGGATGACCGCGTGAGCACCCGCACCTCGCCGCGCCGCACCGCCTCGTCCCGCACCGCCCGTCGCACCGCTGCGCGACGGGTGGCCGTCGCGCTGGCCTGGGTCCTGGCGCTGGTGCTCGCCGCCGCCGCGGTGCTGGTGCTGCTCCCCGGCCCGACGTTCGCGCTGCTGGTGGCCTCGATCATCGCCCAGGGCGCGGCGATGCTCCTCGTCGCCGGAGCCGTGGTCGTCGCCCTGGTCGGTCTGCTCGCCCGCCGCCTCGGGGCGAGCCGCTGGCTCGCGGTGCCCGGGGTCCTGGCGATCGCTGCCGCGGGCGTCGGGGGGTATGCCACCGTCGCCCAGGCGCGCGAGGCCGGACGCGCCGACGTCGACGTCGCGTGGTCGCAGTACCTGCTCGGCGCCGCCACCACCGCGCACGCGAGCGTCACCGAGCCCGCGGCCACCCAGGTCTACGCCACCGTCGACGGCCAGGAGCTGTCGGCCGACGTGTGGGTCCCGCCGGTGGGTGGGCCGAGCACGGGCCGCGTCGCGGTGGTGAAGGTCCACGGGGGCTCCTGGTCGCAGGGCGCTCGCGGCGAGGCTCCCGCCTGGGACTCCGAGCTGGCCGAGCAGGGCGCCGTGGTGGTCGACGTCGACTACCGGCTGACCGGCGACGTCGACGGCGAGCCGTGGCGCGAGCAGCCCGCCGACGTGGCGTGCGCGGTGGCGTGGGTGGGGGCCAACGCCGAGCAGCTGGGCGTCGACCCGGAGCGCATCGTCATCATGGGCGACTCCGCCGGCGCCCACCTGGCGCTGCTGGCCGCCTACGCCCCCGAGGAGTTCCCGCCGTCGTGCGCGCTGCCGGCGGTGCGCCCGGCGGGCGTCATCGCTCTCTACCCGCCCACCGAGCTGGTCTCGCTGCAGCGCTCCGGCGGGTGGCGCTACCCGGACGTCCTGCCGGGCGACGGCGTGCTCGACCTCATGGGTGGCGCCGCACCGGAGCAGGACCCTCGGGCCTACGCCGCCGCGTCGCCGCTGACGTGGGTGGCCAGGGTGGGCGCAGGCGTCCCCCGCACGCTGGTGGTGCACGGCGAGGCCGACCGGGTGGTGCCGGTGGACCAGTCCCGCCGGCTCGTCGCGGCCCTCGAGCAGGTGGGGGCGGAGCGCGCGTCCGTCGAGGCGCCGTTCGCCAACCACGCCTTCGACCAGGTGTGGGGCGCCGTCACCACCCAGACCGCGCGCACCGCCGTCGAGCGGTGGCTGCAGGAGACGTGAGCCGTGCCAGCCTGGTCGCCATGAGAGCACCGCTGAGCCATGACGACGTCGAGGGGCTCGAGGGCTCGGCGCGCACGCCGCAGGACCACCGGGCCGCAGCGGACCAGCTGGTCGCCTGGGCCGGCGAGCAGCACCCCGACGACGTCGAGGTCACTCCCGCAGCCCTGCTCGTCGCGGCCGGGTGGCACCTGGAGCAGCTCGGCGACCAGGAGCGGGAGCTCGCGACCCTGCGGGCCGCCGTCGACGCCGCGGGGAGCGCCCCGCCGGACACGCGCGTGTGGCTCCACGCCGCGCTGCTCCGTCAGGACCACGCCGAGGAGGCGCAGCGCCTGGCCGACGAGATCCGCCGCTCGCGGCCCGACGATCCCGACGTGTACGAGGTGATGGGCGAGGCCTACGAGATGCGCGACGACCTCGAGACCGCGCACCGCTGGTTCACGATGGGCCTGACACGCCTGAGCCGCCGCGAGCCCGGGTCGGTCTCCGACGAGGCGCTCCTGATGCTGACGCTCGCGCGCTCCCGGGTGCGCCGGGAGCTGGGCCACCCGCCCGACGCCGCCGACGAGCTGGGCCGCCAGCAGCAGGAGATCGCGGTGGCACGCCGGGCCGCCATGGACGGGTAGCCCCGGCGCCTGGTGAGAGGTCGCAGGGAACGTCGCGTGGCGCTCCGGCGCGGCGCGACGTCCCCGGTCGAGCGATGGGGCTCGGTGAGCACGGGCGGCGTCCCCGGTCGGCTACCGCGCCCACGGACGTGCACGCCGCGGCGCCCACGCGGCGTGTCGCCGCGCAGGGGCCGCTGCTGCACGTCCGTGGCTGCGCGCGGGCACCGACGGGGTGCGCCCGTCACACCCCGACGGGCTCCGGTGCCTGCGCGCGGCGCACCGTCAGGCCGCGGGCGCTCACCGCGCCCGGCTCGCCGAGGAGCACCACGTCGGCGCCCGCCTCCGGGCGGTCCACCACCACGGTGTCCCCGTCGTTGATCTGGCCCGACAGCAGCGCCCGGGCCAGCTGGTCGCCGATCTCGCGCTGCACGAGGCGGCGCAGCGGCCGCGCGCCGTAGGCGGGGTCGAAGCCCTCGAGCGCCAGCCACTCCTTCGCGGGCTCCGTGACCTCCAGGGTCAGGCGGCGCCCCGCCAGGCGCGCGGCCATCGCCGCGACCTGCAGGTCCACGATGGACCCCAGCTCCTCGACGCTCAGGGCGTCGAAGACCACGGTCTCGTCGAGGCGGTTGAGGAACTCGGGCTTGAAGGCCGAGCGCACCGAGGCCATGACCGCCTCGCGCTGCGCGGAGACGCCCATCGAGGGGTCGACGAGGAACTGGCTGCCGAGGTTGGAGGTCAGCACGAGGATGGTGTTGCGGAAGTCCACCGTGCGGCCCTGGCCGTCGGTGAGGCGCCCGTCGTCCATCACCTGCAGCAGCACGTCGAAGACCTCGGGGTGGGCCTTCTCCACCTCGTCGAGCAGCACCACGGAGTAGGGGCGCCGGCGCACGGCCTCGGTGAGCTGCCCGCCGGACTCGTAGCCGACGTACCCGGGAGGGGCGCCGACGAGCCGGGAGACGGAGTGCTTCTCGCCGTACTCGGACATGTCGATGCGCACCATGGAGCGCTCGTCGT
>JARIBR010000290.1 GCA_029258695.1 Quadrisphaera sp. | reverse complement strand
GGACCATGTTCGCCGGGTCCTCGGCGTCGTGGTTGGTGAGCTTGCCCTGGGGGTAGAAGCTGCGGAAGACCCGCTCGCCGAGCATGTAGCGCAGCTCGTCGGCGGTCATCCGGCGGTGCAGGGCGTTAGCCGCGACGAGCTCGACGTCGTCCACTCCCGCCGCCGCGGCCATCGTGAGGACGGCCTCGATGATCCGCTGGCGGATGTCGGGGCGGGTCATCTGCGGCAGGGCCAGGGAGATGTCGTCGAAGGCGATCGTCAGGCGCATCCCGGCGACCAGCTGGTCCGGCAGGGGCTTCGCGTCGACCGGGTGGCGCAGGGCGTGGTCGATGGCGGCCTCGACGTCGGGCACGCTCGGCAGCGACTCCGGCGGGTAGACCACACGGGTCCCCCGGGGGAACTCCTCGAGGCGGAATCCGTCGCCCTCGTGGACGACGATGGGTGGGGTGCGGTCGTCGACCTCGAGGACGAGTCCGGGGCGGCTCACGGGGTGCTCCTGGGGTGGTCGGGGGCCGAGCCGTGCGGGCGACGGCGGCCGGGCGGCGGGGTCGTGGCAGGTCGCGCGCTCATGAGCGGTCGCGGGCGTCGAAGGTCACCTTGACGGTCCCGAGCCGCCCGGCGGAGCTGGCGTGGTCCAGGGCCTCGCGCCACCGGTGCAGCGGGGAGCGGCCGCCGACGAGGCTGTCCAGCGGGGCGTCGGTGGCCAGCTCGACGGCGACCTCGAAGGCGTCGCCGCGCGAGGCGTAGGTGCCGACCAGCTCGAGCTCGCGGAACCACACGGGGGAGAGGTCGGCGCCCTTGGACGGCATGCCGGACAGGACCACGCGGCCGCCGGCGCGCGTCGAGCGCAGCACGAGGTCCTGCGAGGCCGGTGAGCCCACGGCGTCCAGGGCCACGTCGACGCCGCCGAGCAGGAACGCGCCCGCCCCGGCGCCGGTGCCCAGGCGCGAGCGGGCGAGCGCGGCCGGGACCGCGCCGGACCCGTCCTCGCTCCGGGTGGAGGAGACACGCATGGCCCGGGTGGCGCGGCGCACCAGCGACAGGGCCGAGCCGGGCCGCACCACGTCGTCGGCGCCGAGCGCGCGCGCGAGCCGGGCCTGCGCGTCGTGCTTGGCCACCACCGTGATCCGCCCGGCGTCGGTGAGCCGTCGCAGGGCGAGGACGGCGAGCAGGCCCACGGACCCGGCGCCGGAGACCAGCACCGAGTCCCCGGGCGCCACCGCCGCGCGCCGGGCGGTGTGCACCGCGCAGGCCAGGGGCTCGAGCAGCACGGCGCGCTCGTCGGGCAGGTCGTCGGGGACCACCCGGACCTGGCTGGCGTGGACGATCATCTGCTCGCCCCACCCGCCGCCGGTCTCCGCGCAGAAACCCGTCTGCAGGCCGGGCGCGAGGTGGCCGACGGTCACGCGGTCGCACCGGTTGGTCTCCCCGCGCGCGCACGGCGGGCAGGGCTCGAGGTCGCGCGCCGCGCAGGGCAGCACCGGGTCGATCACCACGCGCGTGCCCCTCGGGACGTCGCCGCAGTCGGTGAGCAGGTCCGCGACCACCTCGTGGCCGGGCACGAAGGGCATCGAGGACAGCGCCGAGAAGTACAGCGAGGTGGTCCCGGCGATGATCCCCAGGTCGGAGCCGCAGATCCCCGACAGGCGCGGCCGGGCGACGGCCCACCCCTCGCCGGGCGGCTCGGGGCGCTCGCGGGTGACCAGGCGCAGCGGGGCCATGGCGCCCAGCGCGAGACCGGGCACGGCGCCGCCGACGGCGCGGGCCGCCGCGTACCGGGAGGCGGAGGCGAAGACCTCCAGGGCGCGCATCACGGGAGGGAGGTTCCCACGCTCGAGCCCGCCGCCGAGGGAACCAGGCGACGCAGCAGCCCCCCGGAGGCCCCGGGGTCGCGCGGCGCGGCCCACGTCTCGACCGGCCACGACTGCGCCCGGGCGGCGCGCAGCAGCGGCACGTCGGGGGAGACGGCCGTGGGGAGCCCGACGCAGCGCAGCAGCGGCAGGTCGGAGTGGGAGTCCGCGTAGGCGTAGGAGCGCGCCAGGTCGTAGCCGCCCACCTCGGCGTAGCGCACCACCCAGGCCGCCCGCGCCTCCCCGACCAGCGGCGGGGCGGCGAGGAAGCCGGTGGCCAGGCCGTCGGGACCGACCGCGAGGTCCGCGGCGACCACCTCGTCGAACAGGGGGGCAAAAGGCCTGGTGAGGGGGCGCACCGCACCGGTGAGCAGCACGGTGCGGTGGCCGGCCGCGCGGTGCTCGCGCACCCGCCGCAGCGCGGGGGCCGACATCCGGGCCAGGACGTGGCCGGTGACGACCTCGTCGACGAGGGCGTCGAGCTCCGCGAGGTCCGCGCCGGAGTAGCGGCGGTACACCTGGCGCAGGAAGTCCCCGCGGTCGCGCCGCTCGGCGGCCAGCATCGACGGCAACCGCCCCAGGACCCGCGCGACCTCGCCGATCCTCCCCGTGGCGCTGAGCTCGGGCAGGCGCGCCCAGAGGTAGCCCTCGAGGACGTTGGAGGACATCAGCGTGCCGTCCAGGTCGAAGACCGCGAGGACGTCGCGGGCCGCGCTCAGCTCCCGGCGCGCCCCCGAGCGAGCCCGCCGTCGCCGGCGCAGCTCGTCCTGGCGGCGCACGGGCGCCGCCACGGCGGGGACGTGGACGTCGCGGAGGTAGTGGGCCCAGTCGATGACCGAGGTGTCGAACCCGAACGTCTCGGCGTCCTCGGGCGACAGCGAGCGGTGCAGCGCGAGCGTCGCGTCGTCGACGAAGTGCAGCTCGGACTGGGTGTAGGGCAGGTACAGGTCGTCGTAGCGGCGCAGCAGCTCCAGGCGGTCCTTGCCGCGGTCGAGGTCGCGCGCCCACCGGCGCACCCGGTCGCTGCGCGGCAGGACCTTCAGCGCCCGCTCGGCCAGGGCGTGGGCGGCCTCGCCGGCGGCCAGGCGCCGCTCGGTCGCGGCGGCGCCGGGGAACTCCCACGTCGGCAGCTGGTTCGGCCCCGACTCGCCGGGGTCGAAGGGGTGGGCCTCGAAGTACTCCCGCGCCAGGACGTAGACGTCGCGGAAGGACAGCGGGTTCCGCGCCCCGGAGCTGACGTGCAGGTAGCGCGGGGTCCCCGGCTGCGGGGGGTGCGCGGCGCTGACGACGAGCGCGTTGACGACGTGGTCGACGGGGACGATGTCGATGGTGGCGTCCGGGGCGGCCGGCACCTCCGGCAGCTCACCGCGCCCCAGGGAGAGGATGAGCGGCTCGGCCATCTTGAAGCCCTCGATCCAGCCCGGGTACGGCGCCGTCAGCGCCGACTCCACGATCGAGGGGCGCAGCACCGTCACCGGCAGGGGGTGGTCCCCGCCCGTCATCTCCTCCACGACGCGCTCGCCGAGGGCCTTCGTGAACGTGTAGACGTCGGTCCACCCCAGGGAGTGCCCCCGCTCGCGCCCGGCGTCCTTGCCCGCGCGCAGCACCCAGTCCCTGCGGCGGCGCTCGGCGTCCGCGGCGGACGTCAGCGCCCCGGCCGGCCCGTGCTCGGCGTCCGCCGCGGCGTTGAAGCGCGCCAGCTGGCCGGGGGCGCGCGAGGAGTCCTCGAGGCGGGCGGCCACCGCCATGCCGGCGGACAGCTCGGTGCGCCAGTCCACGGCGTGGTCCAGGGACGCCTCGGCCACCGGGCCCCGGCGCCGCCCGGAGACGTAGGCGGTCGAGACGTGCACGTAGTGCACCCGCCGCCCGCGAGAGCGCTGGGCGGCGTCGACGGCGAGCACCCGCTCCAGCAGGGCGGCCGTGCCGACGACGTTGGTGGTCAGCGCCTCGTCGATCGGGGGGTCGAAGGAGACCTCGCCGGCGCTGTGCAGCACCGCGTCGAGGTCGTCGGGCAGCTCGGGGACGTCGGCCAGGTCGCCCTCGACGACGTCGACGCGGCCCAGCAGCTCGCCCGCCCACGCCCGGGGGTCGGCGCCGGCGCCCGGGACGGCGGCGGCGAACGTCGGCTTGCGCAGCGTCCGCGCGATGCGGTCCGCGCCGCTCTGCCCCGCCTTCGGGCGGACCAGGACCACCGGGCGCGCGCCGGGCACCTCCACGAGCAGCGTGCGCAGCAGCGCCTCGCCGATGAACCCGGTGGCACCGGTGATGAGCACCCGCCGACCCGCCAGGGCCTCCGCCACGCGCACGACCGATCGTCCCCCGTCCCGGCGGCGAACCCACCGCGTTGACCAGCTGGTGGCACCAGCGCAGCGCAGACCCTACGTGGCGCTCCGCGCGGGACCGCCGGCCTCAAGGCACGGCGGGGACGTCCCGATGCACGTCGAGCCAGCACGTCGTGGCCGCCGGCGACGGACGGCCCACCACCGTCCGGAGGAGAGAGCCCCGTTGAGCACCAGCACCGCCCCGTTCACCCCGGCGCGCATCGCCGAGCACGTCGACCGCCTGGGCGAGCAGCACCCTCCCCTGCCGCTGGGCCCGGTGGACCGCACGGTCCACGACCCGCGGGCCGTCGCCGCCCGCTTCGGCGCGGTGATCGACTACATGGCCCGCGTGGAGCTGGAGGTCGAGCGCAACGTCCTCGAGCTCCTCCTGCTCCTGCCCGGCGTCGGCGAGACGGACCGGCGCTTCTACCAGGACGTGTGGGGCCCCCAGGAGGTCCAGCACGGCCTGATCCTCGACCGGCTCCAGACCGACCTGGGCCTCGCGCCGGCGGAGCCCGACGTCGACGGCGTCAGCGGGCGCGTGCGGGTGCTCGGGGCGCTGGCCCACCTCGCGCCCGTCCAGGACGTCGTGCGCCTCATGTAATACCTCACCGGGGCGGCCACCGAGCGCAGCGCGGTGATGGCCTACACCGTGCTCGGTGACGGGCTCGCCGAGATGGGGGAGCGCGCGATCGCCACCACGGTCATCGCCCCCATCAAGCGCCAGGAGCCCGGGCACCTCGCCTTCTACGCGATGTCGGCGCGGGCGATGGTCGCCGGTGGCGAGCTGGCGCCCTGGCAGCTGCGCCTGGCGAGGTTCCTGCGCGCCCGGTCCTTCGGGCTGGTGGGGGTGAACCGGCCCTCGCAGCGCGCCGACGCCGGGGCGATGATGGTTGCGATGGGCCTCGACGCGGAGCTGGAGCGCTACGCCCGCGACATCTCCCGCGTCGAGGCGGAGCTGCTGTGGGCCCGGCGCCGCGGCATGGAGGTGCCCGGGTACGTCCTCGCGGCGCTGCGCGACGCGGTGGAGGCCCACCGGGGCAGGGGCGTCACCGCCTGACGGCGGGCCCCGCCCGCGGCCAGAGCCTGCTCGGCGGCCCCCGGTGCGCGCACGCAGCGCCGCCCCGGTGCCACCGGGCGAGCGCCCGCGCGCAGCGCCGGGTACCTTTCACCGAACCCGCCACCCGGCACCAGGACGTCGGTGGGCCAGCGAGGAGGACACCGTGGTCACGATCGACGAACCAGGGGCGCGAGAGCGCGGGGGCGGGACGCGCAGCGGTGGGGTGCTCAGCGCCGCCAAGCGCGTCACCGGCCTCTGGCCGGTGGTGCGCCAGCTCACCGGCAGCGACGGCACGGGCCACGGGGCCGCGGTGCGCTCGGGCACGACCGACCGGCTGCGCTCGCACAACGCCAGCGCCGACCGGGTCGTGGACTCCGTGTGCCCCTTCTGCGCGGTCGGCTGCGGCCAGAAGGTCTACGTCACCGACGAGAAGGTCACCCAGATCGAGGGCGACCCGGACAGCCCCGTCAGCCGCGGCCGCCTGTGCCCCAAGGGCAGCGCGAGCAAGCAGCTGGTCACCTCGCCCAGCCGGGTCACCACGGTGCGCTACCGGCGCCCGGGCGGCGCCGACTGGG
>JARIBR010000337.1 GCA_029258695.1 Quadrisphaera sp. | reverse complement strand
TCCCCGCCCTGCAGAGCTACTGGCTGGTCATCCACGTCTCCGTGGCCTTCATCTCCAGCGCGCTGTTCACCCTCGCCTTCTCGGCCAACATCCTCCAGCTGGTCCAGGCCAGGCGCGAGAACCTGCGCGCCCTGGGGCGCGAGCCGCGCCGCGGCCGGTTCATGGACGCGATCCCGGGCTCGCGCGAGCTCGACCGCACGGCCTACCGGCTGATCGCCGTCTCGTTCCCCATGTGGACGTTCACCCTCGTGGCGGGTGCCATCTGGGCGGAGGTCTCCTGGGGCCGCTACTGGAACTGGGACCCCAAGGAGGTGTGGACCTTCGTGATCTTCGTGGTCTACGCGGCCTACCTCCACGCCAGGGCGACCGGCGGGTGGAACGGGCGCCGCGCCACGTGGCTGGCCCTCGTCGGGTACGCGTGCGTGCTGGTGAACTTCGGGGTCGTCAACGTCTTCTTCCCCGGCAACCACTCCTACGCCGGCATCGGCTGAGCGCCGAGCGCCGTTCGCCGAGCACGAGGCACGAGTCGCAGCGCCCCGGAGACGCGGTGCGGGTCGGCGCCGGGCCGAGTCCGCGCGACGGAGGGTGGGACGCGCTCCGTGGGGGACGCGCGTCAGGCGGGGGTGGGGCCGGTCCCGGTGTCGGTGCCCCGGCCGCCGCCCTCACGTCTGCGCTGCTGCTCGAGGTTCCAGAGGAAGTCCGGGTCGTCGTCGGGCGCGATGGGGCGCACGCGGCGGGTCGGCGGCTGCGCCGGCCCACGCTCGCGTCCGGCGAGCAACCAGGCCAGCGCCCCGATCGGGGGGAAGCCGATGAGGATCACGACGATCCACACCGCCTTCGGCATGACCTTGACGTCGTAGGACCTCGTGCGGGCGCAGTCGACGAGGGCGTACACCACCAGCGTCAGGATCGCGACGGCCAGCAGGAACCTCATGGCGCCATGGTAGGCGTCCTTCCTGCGTCCTACGCTGTCCGGGTGGGTCCCTTCCTCCGGTACACGGCGCTCCGGCTGATCGTCCTGCTCGTGGTCGGTGCCGGCCTGTGGTTCGCGGGGCTCCGCGGGCTGCTCTGGGCCCTGGTCACGGTGGCGGTCGCCGCGGGGGTCTCCTACGTCCTGCTGGGTGGTCCGCGCGACGCCCTGCTGGACCGGCTCGCGCAGGGACGACCGGCCCGGGTGGTCGACGAGGACGACGAGGACGCCGCCGCGGAGGACGCCGCGCTCGACGCGGGACCGGCCTTCGACGAGGCGCCGGAGATGCGCGAGCGCCCCGCGTCGTCGGTGCGCTCAGGCGACGGCGAACCCGACGCCCAGCGCCAGCGCGAAGACCAGCTCTAGCCGTCCCGTCGCCCCCAGCACGGGGACGAGCCCCAGACCCAGGGCGCCGCGGGCGACCGTGCGCAGCGGCGCCGCCGCCAGGGGGAGGGCTGCGAGACCCAGGAGCACCCAGAGGTCGCCGGTGGCGACGGCGAGCACCACCACCAGGACGAAGGGGGCCAGGACCAGCGCCGCGTACAGCCGGCGGGTGGCGCCCTCGCCGAGGCGCACCGCGAGGGTCCGCTTGCCGGCCACGGCGTCGGTCGGCAGGTCGCGCAGGTTGTTGACGACCAGCAGCGCGCACGCCAGCGCGCCGATGCCCACCGCGCCCACCCACGCCTGAGCGCTCAGGGTCCCCGCCTGGGTCCACGTGGTGCCCAGCGTGGCGACGAGGCCGAAGAAGACGAAGACGAACACCTCCCCGAGCCCGGCGTAGCCGTAGGGGCGGGGCCCGCCGGTGTAGGTCCACGCCGCGACCACCGCAGCGGCGCCGACCGCGAGGAGCCACCACGTGCCGGCGACCGCGACGAGCACCACCCCGAAGAGGCACCCCGCGGACAGCGCCAGCAGAGCCGCCCGCTTCACCTGCTGGGCGGGGGCGAGCCCGGTCGCGGTGAGGCGCAGCGGGCCCACCCGTGCGGCGTCGGTGCCGCGCACCCCGTCGGAGTAGTCGTTGGCGTAGTTCACGCCGACCTGCAGCGACAGCGCCACCAGCCCGGCGAGCACGGCCCGCGCGAGCGAGCCCGAGCCGGCTCCCACGGCAGCGCCGGTGCCGACGATGACGGGGGCGAGGGCTGCGGGAAGGGTGCGCGGACGCGCGCCGGCGACCCACTGCGCTGCGTTCGCCACGAGCGAGGACGCTACCCGGACCCGCGGCGCCGGGCCTCGGCGCTCGCCACCGCGCTCGCCGCGCGGCGGTCGGGCTTGCCCAGCGCGGTGACCGGCAGGGCGTCCACCACGAGGAGCGAGCGGGGGGCGCTCGCGGCGCCGAGGCGCTGCGTCACGGCGGCCCGCACGCCCGCCAGGTCGAGCTGGTCGGGGACGTCCGGGGTCTCCGGCACCACGAGGGCGGTCAGCGCCTGACCCCACTCCGCGTCCTCGACCCCGACGACGAGCGCCTCCGCGACGCCGGGCAGCGCCGTGAGGACCCGCTCCACGGCGGCGGGGGAGACGTTCACGCCGCCCGTGATCAGCACGTCGTCGCGCCTGCCGTCGACCACCAGGCGTGGCGGTCCGAGGGCGCCGTCCCGGTCACTCCCGGCGTCCCCGACGTCCCCGCCCACGAGGCGGCCGACGTCCGGGGTGTGGTACCAGCGCCGCCCCGCCCGGTGGACGAACGTCTGCGCGCTCAGCGCCGGCTCACCGCGGTAGCGGGTGGCGAGCACCTCCCCGCCCAGGTGCACGCAGCCGTCGACCACGGCGAGGTGCACCCCAGGGAGCGGCACTCCGTCGTAGACGCACCCGCCGGAGGTCTCGGTGCTGCCATAGGTGGTCACGACGCGGACGCCGGCCTCCCGCGCCGCGGCCAGCAGCGCCGGCGGCGTCGCCGCGCCCCCCACGAGCACGGCGTCGAAGGTTGCCGCCGCCGCACGGGCACCAGCGTCGGCGAGCACCCGGCGCAGCTGGGTCGGCACCAGGGCGGTGGCGCGCCGCCCACCCGTCATCCGGGCGGCTGCGGCGGCGAACGCGGCCGGGGAGAACGTCCCGCCGCGGGGCAGGACGACCGGCTCGGTCCCCGCCAGGACGGAGCGCACGAGCACCTGCCACCCCGCGACGTGGACCAGCGGCAGGGCCAGCAACCACTGCGCGGGGCCCCCGAGCACGGCCGCGGTGCCGGCCGCGGAGGCGCGCAGCGCCTGCGCCGAGAGCTCGACCACCTTCGGCGTGCCGCTCGACCCGGAGGTCGTCAGCAGCAGGGCCGCCCCCGCGTCGACGGGCTCGTCCAGCGCGGCCGCCGCCCGCGCCGCGGTCCCGGGTGCGCCGGCGGCCAGCGGCAGGAGCGCCGGGCCGCCGTGCAGGGCGGAGGCCAGGTGCTCGAGGAGGTCACCGGTGCGGGCGTCGGCGGAGACGGCGCGGACCTCCCCGTCGTCGTGCCCGGTCATCCGCTGCTCCCCCCGAGCGCGCTCACGCGTAGTAGGGGAAGCCGGACCAGTCGGGGTCGCGCTTGTCGAGGAAGGCGTCGCGCCCCTCGACCGCCTCGTCGGTCATGTACGCCAGGCGGGTGGCCTCCCCGGCGAAGACCTGCTGGCCCATGAGCCCGTCGTCGACGAGGTTGAAGGCGAACTTCAGCATGCGCTGGGCGGTGGGGGACTTCGTGGCCACCTCGCCGGCCATCTCCAGGGCGCTGGCCTCGAGGTCGGCGTGGTCGGCGACGACGTTCACGGCGCCGAAGGCCGCCATCTCCTCCGCGGTGTAGGAGCGTCCGAGGAAGAAGATCTCTCGCGCGCGCTTCTGGCCCACCATGCGTGCGAGGTAGGCCGAGCCGTAGCCGGCGTCGAAGCTGCCCACGTCGGCGTCGGTCTGCTTGAAGCGGGCGTGCTCGCGGGAGGCGATCGTCAGGTCGCACACCACGTGGAGG
>JARIBR010000327.1 GCA_029258695.1 Quadrisphaera sp. | reverse complement strand
GTCAGCACCCGGTCGGCGCCGCGGCGGTTGACCAGCCCGGTGAGCGCGTCGACCTCGACCTCGTCCGCGGCGCGGACCAGCCAGCCGAGGATGAGCGCGAGCATGGTGATGGTGCCCCACAGCAGCGTCTGCTCGCTGGCCCCGACGCCGGGCACGCCCGCCAGGGCGACGGCGCCGGCGACGGTCGTCAGGACCAGGTGCCCGCTGGCCACGAGGGGGCTCTGGGTGAAGAACGCGTAGGCCACCGGGAGCAGCAGCATCATCGCGTACGCCATGGCCGTGGCGCCGCCGCCGGAGCTGGCGACGGCCAGGGCGATGCTGATGCTGCCCAGGACGATGATGGTGTTGTGCAGCAGGGGGCGCACCCGCTCCCACGAGCGGTGCAGGACCACCGCGATGGCGATGCACAGCAGGTCCAGCAGCCGGACGAGCAGGGTGTTGCGATCCAGCGAGGCCGCTGGCCACAGCGTGGAGATCAGCACCAGCAGGCCGCCGCCGGCGAGGAGCAGGCCCTTGACGACCGTCATCGCGCGGTGCGTCGAGACCGCCGGTACGCGCGTCAGGCTGGCGCGCAGCGCGGACAGCCTCAGGCCGGGCGAGGTGGCGGGCGCGGGGTCGGGCACACGACGTCCATCGGCAGGTCGCGTGCGCGACTGGAGGAGGCTGACGTGGGTGATCCTCTGCGGCGCCCCGCGGTGCTTGCTCAGGGTGAGGTGTCCGCCCCGGTGGAGGCGCCGCGCGGGTGCGCCCGGGCGTCCTCGGGATCGATGACGGTCCCGCCGCGGTGACCGGCTCCGCGCAGGTCCACCACCACGTCGCGGTCTGCGCCCGGTCCGGCGCCGCCCTCCGGCTCGTCACCGGCGTGCGGATCACCGAGGACGAGCCGGCCGTCGACCTCGTGCAGGCCACCGGCCTCGATGGCCGCGGCCCGCTCGTCGTCGTCCGCGGTCTCGAAGCCGACGATCGGGACCGAGCCCGACATGCTCGCGAGCATCGCCCGCACGCTCGCGATCTGGGCGTTGATGCTGGCTCGCCGCTGCGAGGCGGCGGCGAGCTCGCGGTCGGAGTCCGAGCGCACCCTCTCGGCGCGCTCGCGGGCCTCGCCGACGAGCCGGTCGGCGTCGGCCTCGGCGTCCGCGAGCAGCCGTCGGACGTGCTCGCGGCTGTCGAGCAGCTCGCGCTCGGACCGGGCGCGGGCGTGGTCGGCGGCCCGCTCCACGGACTCCAGGTGCTGCTCGGCCGCTGCGGCGCGGGCGTGGAAGTCCTCCTGCGCCGCCTCCCGGCGGTGCGCCAGGGTCACCTCGAAGTCCGCCGCCGCGGCGGCCGCCCGGGCCCGGTGGTCCTCCCACAGCGCCTCGGCCTCCTCCCGGAGCGCCGTCGCCTCCGCGCGGGCCGCCTCGACGCGGGCGTCGGCCTCGGTGCGGGCGGCCACCACGATCCGGTCGGCCTCGACGCGGGCGTCGCCACGGACCGCGGCGTCGTAGCGGTCCGCCTCGGCGCGCTGCCCCCGGGCGTGGGCCTCGGCGTCGGCGCGCAGTGCCGAGACGTCGTGCCGGGCGCGGGTGACCAGCTCGTCGGCCTCCTCGTCCGCCAGGGTGAGGATCTGCCCGACCCGCGCGCCCAGCTCGTGGAAGGCCGAGGGGGGCGGTGGCTCCGGCGGTGCGGCAGGTCCGGCGTCGGGCACCGGACGGTCGGCGAGCTCGGTGCCCAGCCGCTCCACCTCCTGCCGCAACCGTGCCACCTCGTCGCGGCGGCCGCGGATCTCGGCGATGAGCTCCGCGGTGCGCTGGTCGACCTGGGAGGGTTCGTAGCCCCGGAGCACGGTCCGGAAGGACGGCGTGCTGCTCATCAGTGCTCCCCTCGATCGCCACGCCGGACGCTGCCAGCGCACCAGTGTGGACCAGGAGGGGCGATCGTGGGGTGCTGATGGCAGGACAGGGTCCGCGACGTCGCGCGCAGCCCGGGTCAGCGCACCTCGAGGCGGTCGCCGCGCTCGGAGGCCTCGGAGCGCCGCAGGCCGACGAGCACGCCGTCCAGCCGCTCGGCCTCCGCGGCGATCCGCTCGCGCCGTGCCACGATGGCCGCCGTCTCGGCCTTGGCGTCGGCCAGCATCGTCCGGGCGGACTCGCGCACCCGGTTCGCCTCAGCGCGGGCCTCCACCACCAGGGCCACGGCCTCGGCCCGGGCGGCGCGCCGGCTCTCCTGGGCCGCCAGCTGGGCCTCGCCGACCTCCGCGGCCACCGCGGACCGCAGCGAGCGGGCACCCTCCTCGGCCTGCTCGAGCCGGCGGGTCGCGCGCTCCTCGTGGGCCTGGGCGCTCGCCCGGGCTGCGTCCTCGAGGGCGTCGGCGCGCTCCTGGGCGTGCGCGGCGGCCTGCTCCGCCTCCTCCTGGAGCGCCCCGGCGGCGGCGCGGGCCTGGTCCAGCATCACCGCGCAGTCGCGGCGGACGTCCTCGAGCTGGGCGCGGACCCGTGCCGTCACGGCGCCGATCGCCCGGGTCAGCTGACCTCGCACCGCCCTCACCCGAGCCGCGGCCTCCGCGTGCCCGTCGGCGCGCACCCGCTGGGCCTGCGCGGCGGCCTCCGCGACCAGGGTGTCCACCGTGGTGCGCGCCCACGCCAGCTGGTCGGCCGCCGCGGAGAGCTCGGCCTCGGCCTGGGTGCGCGCCTGCTCGCGGACGCGGTGGGCGGCGGCGCTGGCCAGCTCCCGCTCGCGCACGGCCTCCTCGCGGGCCCCCGTCAGCTCGGCGGAGCCGGCGCGGCGCGCCGCCGCGGCGTCGTCGGCCGCCGCGGCGGTGACCCGCTCGGCCTCGGCGTACGCGGCCCTCGTGGCCGCCATGCCCTCCACCGCGGCGCGCTCGAGGACCTCCTGCGCGCGGGCGTCGGCGTCCGCGCGCAGGCGCTCGGACTCCTCACGGGCCGCGGCGAGCGACCGCTCGCCCGCCTCCCGCGCCGTACGGGCGTCCTCGGTGGCCTCGTCGCGCACCGTCGTCGCCTCGGCGCGCGAGCGCTCGCGGAGGTCGTCGGCCGCCCGCGAGGCCTGCGCCCGCACGGCCCTGGCGTCGGCCTCCGCGGCGCTGGTGAGCCGGTCGGCGGCCTCGCCGGCGGCGCGCGCCACCAGGGTGGCCTGCTCGGCGGCGTCGTCCACGCTCTGGCCGGCCTCGGCGCGAGCCTCCGCGAGCACGGCGTCCACCTCGTCCTGCACGCTCGCGAGACGGCGGACGGCGGCCTCGCGCTCGTCGCGCAGCTGGTCGAGGGCGTCGGTGTGCCCGGCGATGAGGCCCTCGAGCCGGTCCGCCTCGCTCCGCAGCGCGGCGGCCTGCGTGCGCGCACGCTCGACCTCGCGCATGACCTCGGCGGAGGCCTTGGCCCGCAGCCGCTGGACGTGCTCGGTGGCCTCGGCCCGGACCCCGGCGGCGTCGGCGCGGGCGTCGGCGAGCATCCGCTCGGCCTCGCCCTGGCTGCGGGCGAGCAGCGCGTCGGTCTCGACCTGGACCTGGTCGCGCAGGGCGCTCGCCAGGGCGTCGGCCTCGGCGCGGACGCGGTCGGCGTGGCGCTGGGCGAGGTCGAGCAGGCTCGCGGCGGCCTCGGCCTCGTCGCCACCGTGGTCCCCGGTGCTGCCGTGGCCGAGGGGAGCGCCCGAGGACCCGCCGTGCGCCTCGTGCGGGGGGTCGACGGGGTGGGAGGCGGCCTGGTCGAGGTGGCCGCCGGCCATCGTCGCGTGGTCGAGCATGCGGCGATGGTCGCAGAGGACCGCTCGCTCAGGGGTCGCTGTCTGTGATGTCTAGATTGCGTTGCGTGTTCGCGCGACGGGGGTGGGCCGGGGTCGCTTGGCGGTGCGCCCGTCCCCGGTGGAGCGTCCCGTCAGGCGCCGGCCCACCCAGGGGGCGAGGTGCGTGCGCGCCCACGCGGCGTTCCCGGCCAGCGCGGCGAGGCGCGGGACCGGCTCGGGGTCCAGCGGCCGCGCCCAGCCCGGCCACCGCTCCTCCTCGCCCGGCGCGGGGACCGCCCCGTGCAGGCTCGCGAGGGCGAGCGCGGCCACGCGCTCGTGACCGGCGCTGGCCAGGTGCAGGCGGTCCTGCGCCCACATCCGGGGGTCCAGCAGCGGAGGGAAGGACCACAGGTCGAGCACGAACGCGCCGCGTCGGGCCGCGACGGCCCACAGCCGCTGGTTGTAGTCGGCGACCTTGCCGCGGGTCAGGCGCAGCACCGGGGCCACCGCAGGGTCGAAGCCGGTGACCAGGAGCACGTCGGCGCCCGCGTCCCTCAGGTGCGCCACGGCGCCGTCGACGAGCCGGGCGAGGGCCGGCACGTCGGCGCCCGGTCGCAGGGTGTCGTTGCCCCCGAGGGTGAGGCTGACGAGGTCAGGCGCGGCGGCCAGGGCCGCGGGGACCTGCTCGTCGACCACCTGCCGGGCGAGGCGTCCGCGCACGGCGAGGTTGGCGTACTCCAGCGGCGGGGGCTCCGGCTCGCCGCGGGCGTGGGCGCCGCGTCGCTGGTCGTCGTCGATCGCCACGGCCAGGCGGTCGGCCCAGCCCACGTAGACCACGTCGTCGTCCGCGCCGGGAGGGTTCGCGGCACCGGGATCGCCCACGCCCTCGGGCGTGTCGGACAGGCCCTCGGTGAAGGAGTCGCCGAGGGCGACGTAGCGCCGCCACGGGCCGACGTCTCGGGCCTGCGTCATGGTCGTCCTCCTCGGGGTGCGTGCTCGGTGGCTAGGTCCGCGGTGGTGGGCTCCTCGGTGGTGGAGCCCCCGTCGTCGGGCCGGTCGTGCTCCAGCGACCAGTCCATCGCCGGCCCGCCCTGGGCGACCAGCGCTGCGTCGACGGCGCCGAAGGGCCGGGAGCCGAAGAAGCCGCGCGAGGCGCTCAGGGGGCTGGGGTGGACCCCGGTGACCACCGCGGTGCCCGCCAGGAGCGGGGCCACGGCCTGGGCATCACGGCCCCACAGGACGCTCACCAGCGGGGCGTCGCGGGCCGCCAGCGCGCCGACGACGGCGTCGGTGACGGCCTGCCACCCGAGGCGGCGGTGGGAGGCGCTCTCGCCCGCGCGGACGGTCAGCACGCGGTTCAGCAGCATGACCCCGCGCCCCACCCACGGCGAGAGGTCGCCCGAGGTCGCGCGCACGCCCCGGTCGTCGGCGAGCTCGCGCAGCAGGTTGCGCAGGGACGCCGGCAGCGGGGACGTGCCCGGCGGGGCGGAGAAGGACCACCCCACCGCGTGGCCGGGCGTGGGGTAGGGGTCCTGGCCGACCACGAGCACCCGGACGCCGTCCAGCGGCGCCGCCAGCGCACGCAGCCGGACGTCCGCGGGCGGCAGGACGCTCGCCCCCGCGTCCTCCTCGGCGCGCACGCGGGCGAGGACGGCGTCCAGCTCGAGCCCCACGGGTTCCAGGGCCGGCAGCCAGCTGGCGTGGACGGCGTCGCGCCACGCCTGGCCCGACGTCGGCGGCGCGCCGGGCGCCGCGTCCCACAGCGAGGGCTGCTCGGCGGTGGCCGCTGCGTCGCGAGCGCCTCGGTGGTCCACCCCGTCACGGTAGGGCGAACCCGGCGTAGCGTCCACGCGTGGACCAGCCGTCGGAGGCCAGCAGCACCCTGGGCGCTCGTGAGCGAGGCGTCCTCGACCTCGAGCGCCGTCGCTGGCGGCACCCGGGTGCGAAGGAGCAGGCGGTGCGTGACGAGCTGGGCCTGTCGGCAGCGCGCTACCACCAGCTGCTCAACGCCCTGCTGGACGACCCGAGGGCCCTGGCGGCGGAGCCGGTCCTCGTGGCCCGGCTCCGGCGGCTGCGCGAGGAGCGCACCGCGCACCTGCCTCCCTGACGTCGTGCTTCCGGGCCCCGATCCACGTCGCCACGGTTCCTCCCGTCGCTCGACGGCCCGCCGCCGGGTGATGGGACGCGCCGGCCGAATTCCCGGGCTGTCACGCTATGAGCGTCTACAGTCGCTCGCTGTGACGGATCTGCAGGAGCGCAGCGAGGTGACCGTGTCGCCCCGGGCGCGCCGCGGCGCCCACCGAGCGGCGCGCTCACGGCTGCTCCTCCTGCTCCCGGTGCTGGTCGTCGTCGCCGTGGTGGGGGTGGCCGTGCTCGCGGCGGTCTTCTTCACCGGGCTGGGGGGAGCGGGGGAGCCGAGCGCTCCGGTCGCTGCGCCGACGCCGGCGGTCACGACGCTGCCCGAGGTCAGCGTGCCGCCCGCCACGGAGGCGGACGAGGACGCGGGGGCGTCGGCCACCGACGGGCGCACCGACGCGCCGACGCCCTCCTCCAGCGGGCCCGAGGAGGTGAACGGGTCGGACGGACCGGACGACGGGGCCGGCGCCGACGAGGGGCCCGCCGCGGAGGCGGACCGGACCACGCCCGTGGTCGTCCTGAACTCCACGCGCACCTCAGGGCAGGCCGCTGCCGCCGCCGAGGACCTCGAGGGCTCCGGCTGGTCCGTCGCGGAGACCGGCGACCAGCCCGGGGGCGCGGTGCCCGTGACCCTGGTGCGCTACCGCGACGCCGAGCAGGAGGCCACCGCCCGAGCGGTCGCCGAGTCCCTGGGGGGCTCGCCGGGCGTCGAGCAGTCCTCGGACGTGCCGGCCGGCGTGGTCACGGTGATCACGGGCACCGACCGCTGAGGTCGCCCGGCTCGGGCCCACCCGCCGGGTGGGTCGACCCGGAGTTTGCACTCTCGCCCGCGGAGTGCCAGTCTTGGCACTGGCACTCGGCCAGGTCGAGTGCCAGCAGACGTGGAGGGGCACCGCCCCTCCGGTCGGCTCGGTGAGCCAGCAGCCCCGGCGGGACGTGACCGCCAGGGCGGCTGGCGTCCGTCGCGGGCACCGGGCCGCCGCACACCAGGACGAGTCCCGGAGGAACACCAGCATGGCGAAGACCATCTCCTTCAACGAGGAGGCCCGCCGCGGCCTCGAGCGTGGCATGAACACGCTC
>JARIBR010000326.1 GCA_029258695.1 Quadrisphaera sp. | reverse complement strand
TGCTCTGGCTGTGGATCACCAACAACGCCCTGCTCTTCGGCGCGGAGATCGACGCCGAGGTCGAGCGAGGCCGCGAGCTGCAGGCCGGGCTCGCCGCCGAGGAGACCATCCAGCTGCCCCCGCGGGATACCTCGAAGGCCGACAAGGCGGCGATCAAGGAGGCCGAGGACGTCGAGAAGGCCCGCGCGCTGCGCCTCAGCGGCGGCCGGACCCGGTCCATCGAGGAGGCGAGCAGCGGCGCCGGCAGCGACGACGCCGACGCGGGGCGCACCGGTGGCTCGGACGGCTCCGGCAGCGCGGGTGGCAGCACCCGGGGCGACGGCGGTCACCACTCCCGCTGAGGGGCCGGCTCCTCGAGGTCGGGCCTCCGGGGTCAGCGACCCCGGAGGTCGATGACGTCCTCCGCGCTCGGGCGGGCGATCTCGACCACGGCGTAGACGCCGTCCTCCGGCACGTGCACCGTCACCGCGGAGAGCGGCAGCCCCGCCCGCGCGACGAGGTCGACGAGGTCCGCGACCGAGCGGGGGTGGATGGCCGGCCAGCCCACGCCCCGCTGGTTCACGGCCAGCTGCGGGCGGTCGGCGAGCATGTTCGCCACCACGAGCACCCCGCCCGGCTCCAGGAGCCGGTAGGCGTTGCTCAGCAGGCGCACGCAGGCGGCCGCGGTGAAGTACTCGAAGATGCCCAGCGCCTCCACGACGGCGGCGCTGCCCTCCCCGATCTCCTCGACGAGGCCGTCGCGGGCGATGATCGTGCGCACCAGGTCGCGCCGGGAGACGGTGAGGTCGCCGCCCTCCACGAGACCCTGCGCCCGGGCCAGGTCCCTCGCGTGGTCCAGGGCCACCTCGTCGAGGTCGACGAGGTGCAGGCGCGGTGGCGTGGTCACGGCGGCCGCGGCGTCGAGGACGGGCACGGCGGCGCCGCTCGCCAGCGACACCCAGGTGGGCCGGTGCCCGTGCGCACGCGGTGCGCGGTCCTCGTGGCGGGTGATGATCTCGCGCATCACGGCGGCGCGGGTCCGGATGCCGATGGCGTCCAGGGAGCACACGAACGCGTCCACCGCCATGGTGTCCAGCGGCGACCCGGAGGGCAGCACCGCCTCGAAGGGGCGCTGCATGGGGAACAGGGCCATGGCGGAGGGCACGAGGTCGCGGCGCCACTCGGCGAGCGCGTCGGAGGAGTGGTACAGCCACCGGGAGACGTCGTTGTGGACCTCCAGGCGGCCGTCGCGCACCGTGGGGGCGCGCAGGTGCGGCTGCTCCCGCAGGTAGCTCTCGCAGCGCTCCAGCTGGCGGGACCACCACTGACGGTCCGGGTGGTGGTCGCTGACGTCGGTGACCGCCACGGTGCGGACCACCACGCCCGCCGTGGCCCGCTGGCCGGTGGTGACGACCTCCGGTGTGGTGGTGGTCGTGCTCGTCTGCGTCGTCATGTCCCTGCCCGTCGACCTTCGCTCGTGGGGCGCCGGTCGGTCGCCCCGTTCGAGTGTGAGCACCGAGAGCGCGCCTCTGGCAGGGACACGCCGAACCGGTGCTGAGGGGCTCAAACTCGTCACAGGGGGATCAACATCGGCTACCCTGGGGTGTTTCTGACCGGGGTGATCGTCCCGGTCATCCCGGCGCGACCACGTGCTGCTCCCACGGGAGGGCGGTCGGGGGGAAGTCGCTCACCGCTCGGCCGAACCGGTACCCCTGGCCCATCTGGCAGCCGTGCTCGCGCAGCCACGACTCCTGCTCCGGGGTCTCGACCCCCTCGGCGATGACGTCGAGGCCGAGAGCGTTCGCGATCCCGAGCACCGCTTCCACGAGGGGCACGCGGGCGTCCGCCGAAGTGATGTCGGCGACGAACGACTGGTCGATCTTCAGTGCGTCGACACCCAGGCGCCGCAGCCGGTCCATGCTGGAGTAGCCGGTCCCGAAGTCGTCGATCGCCGTGCGCACGCCCATGGCCGCGAGGCGGTGGAGGTTGTTGGCGACGTAGAGCGACTCGATGTCGTACTCGCTCTCGACGAGCTCGATGGTGAGGCGGGAGGGCTCGAGCCCGGAGGCGCGCAGCGCGATGCGCACGTGGTCGGCGTAGAGGGGGTCCTGCAGCTCGCGACCCGAGGCGTTGACCGACAGGGACAGCGGCTGGCCGTCCACCAGCGGCCACGTCGCAGCCCGCCGGCACGACTCGTGCAGCACCCAGAACCCCATCGCGACGATCGTCCCGTCGTGCTCCGCCTCGGGGAGGAACTCACCGGGGGGCAGGAGGCCGCGCTCGGGATGGTCCCACCGCACCAGCGCCTCCGCGCCGCAGACCTGGCGCCTGGCGAGGTCCACGATGGGCTGGAAGTGGACCTGGAACTCGGCGCGGACCAGGCCGTCACGGACCTCGCGGGCGCCGGCGCCGGCGCCGTGGTGGTGCTGGACCCGCCCGCGCCCGGCGCGCTTGGCGGCATACAGGGCGACGTCGGCCCGCGCGAGCAGCGTCGAGCGTGACTCCCCGGGCTCCCACGTCGCCATCCCGATCGAGCAGGTGGCGTCCCCCGGCACGGCGGCCTGGAGGGCCTCAGCGGTCGCCGACGCCTCGTCACGGGTCGCGCCGGGGAGCACGACGAGGAAGTCGTCCCCCCCGTAGCGGGCGAAGGTCGCACCGGGGGGCAGGAGCGGGGAGAACGAGCGCGCCAGGTCGACGAGCAGGCGGTCCCCGCCGTCGCGCGACTCCGCGTCGTTGTAGGCCTTGAAGTGGTCGATGTCGACGAGCACGACGACCGGGGCCCGTTCCGGTCCGTCCGCGATCAGCGTCGTGAGCACCCGGTCGGCGCCCCGACGGTTCGTCAGCCCGGTCAGCGCGTCGACCTCGACCTCGTCGGCAGCCCGGACGAGCCAGCCGACGATGATGGAGACCATGGCCAGCGTGCCCCAGACGATCGTCTGCTCGCCGAAGCCGACGCCGGGGGAGTCCGTCAGCGCCGCGGACCCCAGGGCCATGGCGAGGAGCAGGTGGCCGGCGCCCACCAGCGGGGCCTGGGTGAAGAAGGCGTAGGCGACGGGGAGCAGGAACACGACGGCGTAGGCGATCGCCGTCGAGCCGCCCCCGGACGCCGTGATGGCGAGGGCGACGGCGACGGTGGCGAAAGCGATCACCGCGTTGTGCAGCCAGGGGCGCAGCCGGGGCCACATCGGTTGGAGGACCAGGGCCAGGAGGATGCAGGCGACGTCGAGCATCCGCACCACGGAGGTGTCTCGGGTCTGGGACGCGGCGTCCCACCACGTCGTGAACAGGACGAGCAGCCCGCCGCCGCCCAGGAGCAGGCCCTTGACCGCCGTCATGGCGCGGTGCGTCGAGACCGCCGGCACGCGCTTCAGGCTGGAGGTCAGCGCGGACAGCCTCCGGCCGGGCGAGGCGTGGGAGTCGGGGGCGGGCACCCGACGTGCATCGGCAGGTCGGGTGAGCGACTGGAGGATGCTGACCTGCATGATCCTCTGCGGCGTCCCGCGGTGCTTGCTCAGGGTCAGGGGTCCGCTCTGACGGAGGCGCCGCGCGGGCGCGCGCGGGCGTCCTCGGGGTCGATGACGGTCCCTCCCCGGTCACCAGCCCCGCGCAGGTCCACCACGGTGTCGTCGTCCGGGTCGTCGCGGCCACCGTGGCCCTCGTCGGGCCCGCCGTCCGGCCCGCGGTCATCCGCCGGCTCGCGCCCGGTGTCCCAGCCGTCGCGGTTATCGGTGGGGTGGTCGTCCTCGTCGTACGGGTGCTCGGCGTGGTCGGCGTCATCGGTGTCCCCGGCGAGCGCGTCGCCGATGACGAGCCGGCCGTCGACCTCGCGCAGACCACCCGCCTCGATCGCCGCGGTCCGCTCCGCCTCGTCCGCGGTCTCGAAGCCGACGACGGGGACCGAGCCGGACATGCTCGCGAGCATCGCCCGCACGCTCGCGATCTGGGCGTTGATGCTGGCACGCCGCTGCGAGGCGGCGGCGAGCTCGCGGTCGGAGTCGGCACGCACCCGCTCGGCGCGCTCACGGGCCTCGCCCACGAGCCGGTCCGCGTCGGCCTCGGCCTCGGTGAGGAGCCGTCGGACGTGCTCGCGGCTGTCGACCAGCTCACGCTCGGACCGGGCCCGGGCGTGGTCAGCGGCGCGCTCCACGGACTCCAGGTGCTGCTCGGCCGCCGCGGCGCGCGCGCGGAAGTCCTCCTGCGCGGCCTCTCGGCGGTGCGCCAGGGTCACCTCGAAGTCCTCGGCCGCGGCGGCGGCCCGCGCGCGGTGGTCCTCCCACAGCGCCTCGGCCTCCTCCCGGAGCGCCGCCGCCTCCGCGCGGCCCGCCTCGACGCGGGCCTCGGCCTCGGCGCGAGCGGCCGCCACCGTCCGGTCGGCCTCGACGCGGGCGTCGCCGCGCACCGCGGCGTCGTAGCGGTCCGCCTCCGCGCGCTGGCCCCGGGCGCGGGCCTCGGCGTCGGCGCGCACGGCCGAGGCGTCGTGGCGTGCGCGCGTGAGCAGCTCGTCCGCCTCGTCCTCGGCCAGGGTGAGGATCTGACCCACCCGCGCGCCCAGCTCGTGGAAGGCCGACGGGGTCGGGGCCTCGGGCTGACGGACGGGTGCCGCGTCGGGCGCTGGCCGCTCGGCGAGCTCGGCGCTCAGCCGCTCCACCTCGTGGCGCAGCCGCGCCGCCTCGTCGCGTCGGCCTCGGATCTCCGCGAGGAGCTCAGCGGTGCGCTGGTCGACCTGGGAGGGCTCGTAGCCCCGGAGCACGGTCCGAAAGGCCGGCGTGCTGCTCATCACTGGTCTCCCCTCGATCACCGCGCCGGACGCTGCCAACGCACCAGTGTGGACCAGGACGGGTGATCAGGGGGTGCTGATGGCGCGAGAGGGACCGCGACGTCGAGATCGGGACGTGCGCGGGGCTGCTCAGCGCACCTCGAGGCGGTCGCCGCGCTCGGAGGCCTCGGAGCGCCGCAGGCCCACCAGCACACCGTCCAGCCGCTCGGCCTCCGCGGCGATCCGCTCGCGCCGGGCCACGATCGCCGCCGTCTCGTCCTGGGCGTCGGCCAGCATCGTCCGTGCGGACTCACGCACCCGGTTCGCCTCCGCGCGCGCCTCGACGACCAGGGCCACAGCCTCCGCCCGGGCGGCGCGCCGGCTCTCCTGGGCGGCCAGCTGGGCCTCGCCGACCTCCGCGGCCACGGCGGCGCGCAGGGACCGAGCGCCCTCCTCGGCCTGCTCCAGCCGGCGGCTCGCGCGCTCCTCGTGGGCCTGGGCGCTCGCGCGGGCCGCCTCCTCGAGGGCGTCGGCGCGCTCCTGGACGTCAGCAGCAGCCTGCTCGGCCTCGTCCTGCAGCGCCACGGCCGCGGCCCGGGCCTGCTCGAGCATCACCGCGCAGTCACGGCGCACGTCCTCGAGCTGGGTGCGGACCCGCGCCGTCACGGAGCCGATGGCCCGGGTCAGCTGGCCGCGCACCGCGCGGACCCGCGCCGCGGCCTCCGCGTGACCCTCGTCGCGCGCCCGCTGGGCCTGCGCGGTGGCGTCGGCGAGGAGGGTGTCCACGGTGGTGCGCGCCCACGCCAGCTGGTCGGCCGCCGCGGAGAGCTCGGCCTCGGCCTGGGTGCGGGCCTGCTCGCGGACGCGGTGGGCTGCGGCGCTGGCCAGCTCCCGCTCGCGCACGGCCTCCTCGCGGGCTCCGGTCAGCTCGGCGGAACCGGCGCGGCGCGCCGCTGCGGCGTCGTCGGCCGCCGCGGAGGTGACCCGCTCGGCCTCGGCGTACGCGGCCCTCGTCGCTGCCATGCCCTCGACCTCGGCGCGCTCGAGGACCTCCTGGGCGCGTGCCTCGGCGTCCGCGCGCAGGCGCTCGGCCTCCGCGTGGGCCGCGGCGAGCGAGCGCTCGCCGGACTCCCGCGCCGAGCGGGCGTCCTCGTCGGCACTCTCGCGCACCGCGGCCGCCTCCGCGCGCGAGCGCTCGCGGAGGTCGTCCGCCGCCTGGGCGGTCTCGGCGCGGACGGCCCTGGCGTCGGCCTCGGCGGCGCTGGTGAGCCGGTCGGCGGCCTCCCCGGCGGCGCGCACCACCAGGGTGGCCTGCTCGGCGGCGTCGTCGACGCTCTGGCGAGCCTCGGTGCGGGCCTCCGCCAGGACGGCGTCGACCTCGTCCTGCACGCTGGCCAGGCGGCGGGTGGCCGCCTCGCGCTCGTCGCGCAGCTGGTCGAGGGCGTCGGTGTGCGCCGCGATGAGGCCCTCGAGCCGGTCGGCCTCGCTGCGCAGGGCCGCGGCCCGCGTGCGTGCGCCCTCGACCTCGCGCATGACCTCGGCGGAGGCCTTCGCCCGCAGGCGCTGGACGTGCTCAGCGGCCTCGGCCCGCACGCCGGCGGCGTCGGAGCCGGCGTCGGCGAGCATCCGCTCTGCCTCGGCCTGGCTGCGGGCGAGGAGCGCGTCCGTCTCGACCTGGACCTGGTCGCGGAGCGCGGTCGCCAGGGCGTCGGCCTCGGCGCGGACGCGGTCGGCGTGGCGCTGCGCCAGGTCGAGGAGGCTCGCGGCGGCCTCGGCCTCCGCGGCGCTGCCCTCCGCGACGGTGAGGTGTTCCTGGGTGGCGTCGTGGCGCCCGGCGCTGTCGTGGTCCGCGGGCGCACCGAGTGACCCGTGGCGTGCCTCGTGGAGGGGGTCGACGGGGTGGGTGGCGCCATGGTCGAGGCGGCCGCCGGCCATCGTCGCGTGGTCGAGCATGCGGCGATGGTCGCAGAGGAGCGCCTCCAGATGGGTCGCTGTCTGTGATGTCTAGATTGCGTTGCGTGTTCGCTCGACAGGGGTGGGGCGGGGTCGCTTGGCGGCCCTCCCGTCCCCGGTGGAGCGCCCCGTCAGGCGTCGGGCCACCCAGGGTGCGAGGTGCTCGCGCGCCCACGCGGCGTTCCCGGCCAGCGCGGTGAGCCGCGGCACCGGCTCGGGGTCCAGCGGCCGCGCCCAGCCCGGCCAGCGGTCCTCCTCGCCCGGCACGGGCACCGCCCCGTGCAGGCTGGCGAAGGCGAGCGCGGCGACCCGCTCGTGGCCGGCGCTGTCCAGGTGCAGGCGGTCCGACGCCCACATCCGCGGGTCCAGCAGGGGAGGGAAGGACCACAGGTCGAGCACGAAGGCGCCGCGGCGGGCGGCGATGGCCCACAGGCGCTGGTTGTAGTCCGCGACCTTGCCGCGGGTCAGGCGCAGCACGGGGGCCACGGCCGGGTCGAAGCCGGTGACCAGCAGCACGTCGGCCCCCGCCTCGCGCAGCCGTGCCACGGCGCCGTCGACCAGCCGGGCGATGGCCGGCACGTCGGCCCCGGGACGCAGCGTGTCGTTGCCCCCCAGGGTGAGGCTCACGAGGTCCGGCGCGGTGGCCAGCGCTGCGGGGACCTGCTCCTCGACCACCTGGCGGGCCAGGCGTCCGCGCACGGCGAGGTTGGCGTACTCCAGCGGCGGCGGTTCGGGCTCGCCCCGGTCCCTGGCGCGGCGCCGCTGGTCGTCGTCGATCGCGGCCGCGAGGCGGTCCGCCCAGCCCACGTACACCATGTCGTCCGCGCCGGGACGGCTCGCGGCCCCGGGGTCGGTGACGCCCTCGGGGGTGTCGGACAGCCCCTCGGTGAAGGAGTCGCCCAGGGCGACGTAGCGCCGCCACGGCCCGGCGTCTCGTGCCTGCGTCATGGTCGTCCTCCTGCGGGTGGGCTCTCGGGTGCGTGCGCGGTGGCGGGGTGGGCGGTGGCGGGGTGCGCGGCGGTGGCTGCTGCGGTGGTGTCGGCGGCGGTGGTGCTCGCGCCGTCGGGCGGGCGGGGCTCCAGCGACCAGTCCATCGGGGGCGCACCCTGGGCTGCGAGCGCGGCGTCGACGGCGCCGAAGGGGCGGGAGCCGAAGAAGCCCCGCGAAGCGCTCAGGGGGCTGGGGTGCACGCCGGTGACCACCGCGGTGCCCGCCAGCCGCGGGGTCACGGCCTGGGCGTCGCGGCCCCACAGGACGCTCACGAGCGGGGTGCCTCGCGCGGCCAGCGCGTCGACGACCGCGTCGGTGATGCGCTGCCACCCCAGGCGCCGGTGGGAGGCGCTCTCGCCGGCGCGGACGGTGAGCACCCGGTTGAGCAGCATGACGCCGCGCCCCACCCACGGCGACAGGTCGCCCGAGGTGGAGCGCACGCCGCGGTCCTCGGCGAGCTCGCGCAGCAGGTTGCGCAGGGAGGCGGGCAGCGGGGCCGCGCCCGGCGGGGCGGAGAACGACCAGCCGACCGCGTGGCCGGGCGTGGGGTAGGGGTCCTGGCCCACCACGAGCACCCGGACGTCGGCCAGCGGCGCCTCGAGGGCACGCAGCCGGACGCTGGAGGGGGGCAGCACGTTCGCCCCGGCCTCCTCCTCGGCGCGCACGCGGGCGAGGACGGCGTCGAGCTCGAGCGCC
Organism: Quadrisphaera sp.; assembly: GCA_029258695.1. The sequence goes on along the minus strand of JARIBR010000326.1, from coordinate 1,633 downwards.
ACGGGCTCCAGGGCCGGGAGCCAGCTGGGGTGGACCAGGGGCCGCCATCCCTGGCTCGATGCCGACGGCACGGCGGGCTGCTCGTCCCACAGCGAAGGCTGCTCGGCGGTGGTCGGCGGCGAGGGGTGCGCGGTGGTGGGCGGCGCGTCGCGAGCGCCCCGGTGGTCCACCCCGTCACGGTAGGACGAACCCGGCGTAGCGTCCACGCGTGGAGCAGCCGCCGGAGCCCAGCAGCGCCCTCAGCGATCGCGAGCGGGGCGTCCTGCACCTCGAGCGGCGTCGCTGGCGGCACCTGGGCGCGAAGGAGCAGGCGATGCGCGACGAGCTGGGGCTGTCGGCCACGCGCTACCACCAGGTGCTCAACGCTCTGCTGGACGACCCGCGCGCCCTCGCTGCCGAGCCGGTCCTCGTCGCCCGGCTCCGCCGGCTGCGAGAGCATCGCACGGCGCACCTCCCGTCCTGACGCGGCGACGCCGCACCTGCGGCGTCGAGCCCTCGGCGTCGCGCCGGCGGTCTCGCGACGGCGCGCCGTCGAGGGATCGGACGCGCCGCCCGGATTCCCGGGCTGTCACGCTATGAGCGTCTACAGTCGCTCGCTGTGACGGATCTGCAGGAGCGCAGCGCGGTCGACGCGTCGCCCAGGGCGCGCCGCGGCGCCCACCGGGCCGCGCGCCCCCGGCTGCTCGTCCTGCTCCCCGTGCTGGTCGTCGTCGCCGTGGTGGGGGTGGCCGTGCTCGCGGCGGTCTTCTTCACCGGGCTGGGGGGAGCGGGGGAGCCGAGCGCTCCCGTCGCTGCGCCGACGCCGGCGGTCACCACGCTGCCGGAGGTCAGCGCGCCGCCGGCCCTGGAACCGGACGAGGACGGCGGGGCGCCGGGCGCCGACGGGGGCACCGACGCGCCGACGCCCGGCTCGGGCAGCACCGAGGACGCGGCCGGGTCGGACCCGTCGGACGGTGAGGGCGGCGACGACGGAGCTGACGAGGGGCCCGCCGCGGAGGCGGACCCGACGACCCCCGTGGTGGTCCTCAACTCCACCCGCACCTCCGGGCTGGCCGCTGACGCCGCGGAGGAGCTGGAGGGATCGGGCTGGGCCGTCGCGCGGACCGGTGACCAGCCCGGAGGGGCGGTGCCCGTCACGCTGGTGCGCTACCGCGACGCCGAGCAGGAGGCCACGGCCCGCGCCGTCGCGCAGGCCGTCGGGGGGTCGCCGACCGTCGAGCAGGACCCGAGCGTCAGCCCCGACGTGATCACCGTGATCATGGGCGCCGACCGTGCGTGACCCCGGGCGCCGGCCGCTCGTGATGCCGGGCGCCGGCCGCTGAGGTCGCCGGCGCGGCGCCAGCTCCGGCGGGCGGGTCGCCCCGGAGTTTGCACTCTTGCCCGCGGAGTGCCAGTCTTGCCTCTGGCACTCGGCGACGTCGAGTGCCAGCAGACGTGGAGGGGCACCGCCCCTCCGGTCGGCTCGGTGAGCCAGCAGCCCCTGCGGGACGTGACCGCGGGAGCTGATGGCGTCCGTCGCGGGCACCGGGCCGCCGCACACCAGGACGAGTCCCGGAGGAACACCAGCATGGCGAAGACCATCTCCTTCAACGAGGAGGCCCGCCGCGGCCTCGAGCGTGGCATGAACACGCTC
>JARIBR010000325.1 GCA_029258695.1 Quadrisphaera sp. | reverse complement strand
CTGCCGTTCCTGCCGCACCTGCCCGCCCGCGGCCCCGGGGCTGACGCCGTGGGACGCACCGCGGCGCTGCTCGTGGACGTCCCCGTCGACCTCCAGCCCGTCGGGTGGCGCTTGACGGACCGCCCAGGGCGAGACGTCAACCGGGCGTCGGGGTACCTGCGCTCGGACCTCGACGCCCTCGCCGAGGCCGCCGACGGGCTGACCGGACCGCTCGTGGTGCGCTGCCTCGGGCCGTGGACCCTCGCCGGGTCGCTGTGGTTGCCCCGCGGGGAGCGAGCCGCGGTGGACCCCGGCGCCGCGGGGGACCTCGTGGCCTCGCTGGCCGAGGGAGTCGCGCACCACGTCGCCGACGTGGCGCGCCTGGTGCCCGGCGCCCAGGTGGCGGTGGTCCTCGACGAGCCGGACCTCCTCGCCGTCCTCGGCGGACGGGTGCCGCGCGCCAGCGGCTGGGGTCGCCTGCCCCCCGTGGAGGCCCACGTGGTCCGCGAGGGTCTCGGCACGGTCGTCGACGCCGTGCACGGCGCCGGGGCCTCCGTCGCGGTCGCCGTGCCGCTGGCCCGCGAGGCAGACGAGGGCCCGGCGCCCGGCGCCAGCGCGCTGCTCGCCGACCTGCGCACCGCCGGCGCCGACGGGATCAGCGTGGACCTGCCGCGCGTCGCAGCGCTCGGCGCCGAGGGCTGGGAGGCGCTCGCGCACGCCCAGGAGGGCGGGTCGCGGCTGTGGGTCACGCCCGCGCCGGGCTCACCCGCCGAGGTCGTCGAGGCGCTGGTGGCGCCGTGGCGGCGCCTCGGGATGGACGTGGACCGGCTCGGCGACGTGGTGCTCGTGGCCCCCGACGCGGCGCAGGGCTCAGCCCGGGCGGCCCGCGAGGCGCTCGCGGCGCTGCGCCGAGCCGCCGACGCGCTGACGGACGCCGCCGGCGCGGGCTGATCGCGCTGGTCGCCGGCTGAGGCTCGGCCCGGGCGGTGCTGGTCGCCGGGGCCGTAGCATCCGCGGACGACCTGCTCACGCGCGACGACGACCTGACCGGGAGACGACATGGCCGAGACCATCGCGGGGATCACGATCCCCGACACCGCACTGGTGCGCGAGGCCACCGACCTCGTGCGCTCCGAAGCGCCGCCGCTGCTGTTCCACCACTCCCGCCGGGTGTTCCTCTTCGGTGCCTTGAAGGGTCGCCGCCGCGGCCTGGAGGCCGATCCCGAGCTGCTCTACGTCGGGGCGCTGTTCCACGACCTCGGACTGGTGGAGAAGTTCCGGCGCACCGACCAGCGCTTCGAGGTCGACGGGGCCGACCTCGCGCGGGACTTCGTGCTCGACCACGGGCGCACCCCCGAGGAGGCCCGTCGGGTGTGGCTGGGCATCGCGCTGCACACGACGCCGGGCGTCCCCGAGCACCTCGAGCCGGAGACCGCGCTGGTGAGCGCCGGCGTCGAGACCGACGTCCTGGGCCTCGGCCTCGACGAGATCGACGACGCCGACCGGGCCGCGGTGGTCGCCGCCCACGAGCGTCCCGACTTCAAGAACCAGATCCTGAAGGCCTTCACCGAGGGCATGAGGGAGCGCCCGGACACGACCTTCGGGACGATGAACGACGACGTCCTCGCGCACTTCGTCCCCGGTTTCGAGCGGGCGGACTTCGTCGAGGTGGTCCGCAGCTCCGCGTGGCCCGAGTGACGCCGGCGCCCGGCGACGCAGGGTGGTCTGCCGGTCCCCGGGTGCTGGTGGGGCTGGACGTCCTGGTCCGCCCGCGCGAGGAGGACCGGGTCGCCCGAGCGGTCCGCGCTGCCGTGGCCTCCGCCGCGCCCGTCGCCACGCTCGGGCCGGTCGCCTGGAGCGACGCGGTCGACGGGGCGGACCTCGTCGACCAGTGGGGCACCGAGCAGCGGGGCGCACCCCTCGACGGGCGCCGGGTGCGGTCCTTGACGATGACCGTCGACGGAGACCGCGTCAGCGACCGCCTCGACGACATCGCCGGGGCGGCCATCGACGCGATCAGTCCGACGGCCCGCGAGGAGGAACGGCGCCTCGACGCCGGGGAGACACCCGTGCCCGCGACCCCCGACCGCTACCCCTGGTCCAGCTGGACCCACGTCGTCGAGCCCGGTGGCGCGCACGACCGACCGCGCTGACGGGTCCACGACGTCGACAGCGCCGGCGGGCCGCGGCACCGGCACCGCGGTTCCCGTGAGGGGCCCTGATGGATCGCTAGGCTGACGACGACCCCACCGAGGGGGTTGGCGCCGACCACGCGATGTGATGATGACGAGGACGTGGCCCTTCGTGGTCTGCATCCTCGGGCTGGCCGTGTCGGGCGGTGCGCTGGTCCTGCTCGTCCCACCGCTGTTCGGCCCAGACGGTGGGGTGAGCTCCTGGGTCTTCGTGGCACTGAGCTGCCTCGCGCTGGCCCTGGCTATCGGCGCCCTGCTCTCGAAGCCGCACGTCCCGGCCTCCGGTGGCGGCCCGTAGCGCTCGCCCTGCAGTGACGGAGCGTCCATGATCGTCCAGCACCGGGGGGCACCACCATGCACGTCGCCGTCATCGGAGGAGGGGCGTCCGGGCTCGCCATCACCCGGGCGCTCGTCGAGCGCGGGGCGGAGGCCGAGCTGCTGTCCCGCTCGAACGGGTTCGACGTCCTCCGCGACGACGCGACCACGCGCCTGAGCGGCGCGGATGTGGTGGTGGAGGCCACCGGGCACTCCACCTTCAGCCGGAAGGCCGCCACGAAGTTCTTCACCGGCTCGACCCGCGTCGTCGCGTCTGCGGTGCGCGCGTCCGGGGCACGGCACGTGCTGCTGTCCATCGTGGGCTGCAGCCTCCCCGAGGTCCAGGGCTTCGGTTACTACGCGGGGAAGACCGCCCAGGAGCAGGTCGCACGGGAAGAGAGCGAGCGCCTGACCATCGTGCGCTCGACGCAGTGGTTCGAGTTCCCCGGCCAGAGCCTCGAGCGCCTGAGGCTCGGGCCCCTCGCGTTCGTCCCGCCGATGACCATCAAGCCGGTGGCGCTGGACGCCGTCGCCGGCGTGGTGGCCGAGTGCGCGACCGGCGCCCGCCAAAGGAAGGTCGTCGAGGTCGCCGGTCCGGAGGTCATGACGCTGTGGGACATGACGGCGCAGCTGCCGACGCGCGGCATCCGGGCCGTGCCGCTGCCGATACCCGGCACCCTGGGGCGGGCGTTCCGTGGTGGCGCGCTCGTCCCCGGGGACGAGGTCGAGGTCGTCGGCCCCCGCTTCGCGGACTGGCTCGCGTCACGGCGCACGGCCTGAGCGGTCACTGACCCCGCGGCCGTGGTCCCCAAGGCGGGGCGGCGTTCAGACGGGGAGGGGCTGGTGGAGCGCCTCAGCCAGGGCGTGGGCACGGGTGGACGAGAGACGCGCGGGGTGCGGCGTCACACCAGGGTGGACACGAGGATCGACGCGACGACGACGGAGGACAGCGTCACGGTGGTGAAGCCGCCGATGAGCATGGGCGTGTAGATGTCGTCCATGATCGCCGCCTCCTCGCGCTCGTCCCGCCCGAGCGATCGGCTGATCTCCTGGCAGAGCATGTAGTCGGCGGGGAAGCCGAACAGCGCGGTCAGCCCCACGGGCAGGCCCTTCAGCACGTCCCAGCCGACCAGGCGTGACATCAGCCCGGCGAACACGACGATGCCGGCGACCGCAGCGAGCAGCACGGCCATCGCCGGGACGAACGAAGCGACCACGGAGGCCCAGCTCGCGGAGGCCATCGAGCCGAGCACCACCATGATGATGACCGGCATCACGAAGCCGAAGGCGTTGGCCTTGAGCAGGGTGGCATCCGGGAGGATCCCGACGGCGCGTCCGCCCAGGCCGAGCAGCAGGGCCCACACCCCGGCGTTGATCCCGGTGAGCTCGCCCAGCGCGATGGCGGCCCAGGCGAACACGAAGACGAGCGCGATGAGGAACGAGCCCACCTGGAGCCGGGCCGGGATCAGCGTGCGGGCCACGGGGCCGGCGGGCTCGGCGGTCAGCGGGACCTCGGCCACGCCGACGCCGTCCGGGTCGACCAGGTCCGCTCTCCGAGGCGTCGAGGTGCTGCCGACCCTGGTTGCGACGAGCTCCGGGGCGCGTGCCGGGGCCTCGTACACCCCGGCGCTCATCTGCTTGACGACGTACTTGCGCAGCATCGTGTTGGCGATGGGCATCCCCACCAGGCTCTGGAGCGCGAGGACGAGGGCGGGGATGACGACGAGGTCGGTGCGGCCGATCTGCTCGAGCGCGTCGCTGGTGATGAGAAAGGCGATGATGCCGCCGGCCGCGGTGCCGGTGCCGGCCACGGCGGTCTCGTAGTCGTAGAGCAGCGAGACGATCCCCAGGACCAGGGCGACGATGCCGAGCACCCCGGCCACCCCGATGGCGATGCCCTTCCACTGCTCCCTGATCCGCGAGAGCGGGATCATCGTGCCCATGTGCACGATCGCCGCGGGCACCAGGAAGCTCGCGATGGCGCCGAAGCCGGACGTGGTGAACACCTCGGACGGCACCACCCCGGTCCACATCAGCACGAGGAACAGCAGGATCGCCGTGAGCATCGTCGGGATCCACGCCCTGGACAGGATCGAGACGACCTCGGCGACGGCGATGATGGCCAGCAGGGCGACGGTCGCGGAGACGGCGGTGGTGAACACGGGGCGGCCCTTCGGTCGAGACGGGCGTGCGTGGGGCTAGAGCTGGGAGACGCCGTCCTGGTAGACGGCGACGATCCGCTGGTCGAGGTCGACCAGCTGGGCTGTCGCGGTCAACCGGGTGTCCAGCACCACCGCGTCCCCGGCGGCCCCCTCGGACAGGCGCCCGTAGCCCTCCGGCCCGATGAAGGACCCGGCGTCGCAGGTGGCCGCCCGCAGGGCCTGGGGCAGCGACATCCCGATCTGCGTCATGAGGTGCAGCTCCTCGAGGTTCGCGCCGTGCGGGCCGACCCCGGCGTCGGTGCCCATCGCGATCGGGACTCCCGCCTCGAAGGCCCTGGCCACCGCGGCGTGGTGGACGTCGACGACGGCCTTGGCCTTGTCCACCACGGCGGGCGGCAGCGCGGAGCGCGGGTCCTGCGACGCGCGCACCACCGCGAGCGGTGCCATGAGCGTGGGCACCAGC